>JAGWVX010000191.1 GCA_018970685.1 Alphaproteobacteria bacterium
GGGCAATTACGGGCAGTCGATCTGTGCGGTCGTCTACGAAGGCGCGGACAAGGCGGGCTGCCAATTCTCCTTCGCCTGCAACGGCGACCTGCGCGAGCCGAAGGCGCCCCAGGCATGGCTCGGGGCACAGGTCCTGGCGGCTCGTATCCTGACCGGCGAGGAACGTCTGGGCGACATCACGGAAGGCGCCACCAGCTACCACGCAACCTCGGTGCAGCCGGATTGGGCGAACGATCTGGTGCGGACCGTACAGATCGGCAATCACATCTTCTACAAGAATCCGTCTCACTCGCGGGCGCTTTAGGCTTTAGAAGTCGAGAGCGACGTCGAGGTTCGGCGCCGAATGCGTGATGGCGCCCGAAGAGATGTAGTCGACGCCGGTTTCGGCGACCGCCCGGACTGTGTCCAGCGCGACGTTTCCGGATGCTTCGAGGACCGCGCGGCCTTTCGACAATTCTACGGCGTGCCGGAGTTCGGCTATCGCCATATTGTCGAGCAGGACGGTGTCGACGCTCAGCTGCAGCGCTTCCCGAAGCTGTTCCAGCGAGTCCGCTTCGACCTCGATCTTCGCCATGTGGCCGAGGCCGGCGCGCGCGCGGGCGACCGCATGGGCGATTCCGCCGGCCGCGACGATATGATTGTCTTTGATGAGCACCGCGTCGTCCAGGCCGAAGCGGTGGTTGAATCCGCCGCCGCAGCGCACGGCGTACTTCTCGAGCAGACGCAGACCCGGCGTGGTTTTCCGCGTGCAGACGATACGCGCCTTGGTGCCCGCGACGGCCTTGACGAGATTGGCCGTCACCGTCGCGATGCCCGAAAGGTGACCGACGAAGTTCAACGCCACGCGCTCGGCCGACAGGATGCTCCGCGCCGGACCCTCTACCGTCGCCAGACCGGTGCCGGCATTCGCCTCGTCGCCGTCTTGAATCTCGAAGCGAAACGCGAGCGCCGGATCCACGAGATGGAATGCGGCTTGGGCGACGTTCAAGCCCGCGATGGTGCCGGGCTTGCGCGCGACCAAACGGGCCGCGGCATTGCGCTCGGGCGGAATGACCAATTCGCTCGTGATATCGCCCGCGCGGCCTAGATCCTCTTCCAGCGCCCGCCTCACGATGGGCTCGAGAAGCAGCGGATGTGGCGGACGAAGGAGGCTCCGGTCCGGCATGAATCAGCCAACGGCCTGGTTCTGCGGCGTCGGCGCCATGTCTATGATTTTTTCGGCATCGGCGAGGGTCAAGAAGGTACGCACGCCGTCCTTGTCCGCTTGCGGATAATCCGTGCGGAAATGCCCGCCGCGGCTTTCGCGCCGCGCCAACGCACCGGCAACCACCAGCTTCGCCGCAGCCGTCATGTTGAGCAGGGCGGGCTCGTGCGCGCCCGCGTGCTCGGTGCGGAGAATGACGCGCAGGGCCTCGTTCAGGCTTTCGGCATTGCGCTCCAGTCCGACGAAGCGGCTCATGGCGTCGCGTAACGCTTTCGGCGGCGGTAGCACGCGGAACCGCTCCGGCGTGGGCAGATTCCCCCGCCGCAAATGTGTTGTCTCGCGTCCCCGCAAGTCGTCCGCCAGGCGGGCGCCGAAGACCAGCGCCTCCAGAAGCGAATTCGAGGCCAACCGGTTGGCGCCGTGCAACCCCGTCGCCGCACATTCTCCGACCGCCCAGAGACCTTCCAGAGAGGTGCGGCCGCGCGTATCGGTGGCGATGCCACCCATATGGTAGTGCGCCGCCGGCGCCACCGGAATCGGCTGGGTTGCCGGATCGATGTCTTCCTCCCGGCACGCCGCATAAACGGTCGGGAATTTTTCGGCGAATCTTGCGCCCACGGCGTCGCGGCAATCGAGGAACACTTTGTGCCCGGCCGCAAGCTGGCGGTGAATGGCGCGGGCGACGACATCGCGCGGTCCGAGTTCTGCATCCGGATGGATCGACGGCATGAAGCGCCGTCCCGTTTCGTCGACCAAGACGGCGCCTTCGCCGCGCAGCGCTTCCGTCGCCAGCGACACCGGCGAACGGCTGCTGGCGATGGCCGTGGGATGGAACTGCACGAATTCCGGATCGGCAATGCGCGCACCGGCACGTGCCGCCATGCCGAGCCCTTCGCCGCGCGTTTCCGGCGGGTTGGTGGTGACGGCATACAGCGCGCCGATGCCGCCCGTCGCGAAGATGACGTCCGACGCACGAAACAGAACGAGCCGCGCCAGCGGACCGGAGCCGTAACGCGCAAACAATCCGCAGATCCGACCGCTCTCCATCGCCAATTCGATGGCATGAAAACCTTCCAGCAGGTTGATCGACGATGTCGCGAAAGCGCGCTCGGCGAGGGCGCGGGTGACTTCCGCGCCGGCGCGGTCTCCGTTCACGTGAACGATGCGCGCGGCCGAATGAGCCGCTTCCCGCCCGACCGCGAGCGATCCGTCCTTCCGGCGGTCGAAGGGGGCGCCGAATTTGACCAAATCGTCGATGCGCGCCGGTGCCTCTCGTGCCACCAGCGCGGCGATTTCCGGATCGCAAAGGCCGGCGCCTGCCGCAACCGTATCCGCCGCGTGCGCCTGCCAGCTGTCGCCCTCGCCGACCGATGCGGCGATGCCGCCTTGCGCCCGGGCGCTCGATCCCGAAACGCCGGGATGGGCGTCGGCGAGGACGAGCGCGGGAAAGGGGGCCAGTTTCAGGGCGGTGAACAGGCCGGCAACTCCGGCGCCCAGGATCAGTGCGCCTTCGGTCTCGATGATGTTGTCGATGTGCAGGCTCATGGCATTCACGCCGCCGCGCGGCGCGCCTTCCCTATACCCACCGCCAACATGCGCTCTACGGAGGCCCGTGCGCGCGCGGCGATGGCAAGATCAACTTTCACTTCAACGGTCATGCTCTGCAGAGATCTTAGGATCTTCGGCAGCGTGATGCGCTTCATATGCGGGCAGAGATTGCAGGGGCGCACGAATTCGACGTCGGGATATTCGACGGCAACGTTGTCGCTCATCGAGCATTCGGTGACCAGCACCACGCGATGCGGGCGATGTTTGCCGACATAGGAGATCATGCCGGATGTCGAACCTGCAAAATCGGCTTCGGCCATCACTTCGGGCGGGCATTCGGGATGAGCCAGCACCACCAGGCCGGGATTGCCTTGGCGATAGGCGCGGATATCGGCCGGCGTGAAGCGCTCGTGCACTTCGCAATGGCCCTTCCAGGCAACGATCTTCACCGCCGTCTGCTTGGCAACGTTTTTCGCAAGAAATTCGTCCGGTATCATGACGACCGTGCCGACGCCCCATTCGCGGGCGATATCTTCCACCACGGCCACCGCGTTGGACGAGGTGCAGCACACGTCGCTTTCCGCTTTTACCTCGGCCGAGGTGTTCACATAGGTAACCACCGGCAAGCCCGGATATTTTTGTTTGAGCAGCCGCACGTCGCCGCCGGTTATGGAAGACGCCAACGAACATCCGGCGTCGGGATCCGGGATCAGCACGGTCTTTTCCGGCGACAGCACTTTGGCGGTTTCCGCCATGAAATGTACGCCCGCTTGGACGATGATCTTGGCGTCGGTTTTTGCCGCTTCGCGCGCGAGCTGCAACGAGTCCCCGGCGAAATCCGCGACGCAGTGGAATATCTCCGGCGTCATGTAATTGTGGGCGAGGATGACGGCGTTCTTTTCGCGTTTCAGCGCATTGATGGCGTGGACGTAAGGCGCATGGACCGGCCATTCGATCTCCGGAATGACGTGCGCGACCTTGTCGTAAAGCCCGGCTGTTTCGCGTGCGACCTGTGGTGTGTACTCGGGAGCCTGCTGCTGCATGACCATCCACCATCCCCATTGGGCACTTATATATACTCTATTTGAGTATATATGTAGGGCAAAAAGACCGGCCTACAAGGGCCGGCCTACTTAAGTCGTAATGCTACGCATGAGCATAAATCCGTCAAGTCCGATATTATCAGCGCGATCCGTCATGTCCTCTGCGAAAAGCGCAGGTTTCCGTTGCGTATTTGCGCCTTGATCCGCGATTTCCAGCCCAATACGGCAGGCAATGCGGATATTGCTGACTGGGTCGTCGGGCTGGTCGGGCGGACGCTGGCGTCGGGGATGGATGACGTTCCGCACGATCGACCGGGTTTATTCCGCGCCGTGCCGAGGAATGGCTCGGTTTCCGCTGCAGAACCGGCTTTGCGGAGATCCTTGCGGCGCTTTAGCCGGCGCGCCTTGCGCCGAGCCGCA
Organism: Alphaproteobacteria bacterium; assembly: GCA_018970685.1. Lineage (GTDB taxonomy): Bacteria > Pseudomonadota > Alphaproteobacteria > Micropepsales > Micropepsaceae > Rhizomicrobium. The sequence continues at coordinate 4,216 of JAGWVX010000191.1, forward strand.
GCCCGGGTGACGGGCGTTCGCGCAATACTTCGCGGCGGAAACGGAACAACTCCGCCGGACGGCCGCGCGAAAGCGCGGAGACTTTTCCGGTCCCTTCCACCAATCCTTGACCCTCCACCAGACGGCGAAAATTCTGCTTGTGGAGCCGAACGCCGGAAATCGCCTCGACTGTACGCTGCAGTTCCAAGAGGGTGAATGTCGGCGGCATCAGTTCGAAAACGACGGGGCGATACTTCATCTTTCCGCGCAGCCGCGAAATCGCGGTGGCCAGGATCCGGCGATGATCGAACAGCATGCCGATGCCGAACGGCAGCGTCGGCTTGGCGTTGGGCCGGCCGTCGCGCGCGCATTCGAGAACCACGCCGGCTTCATAAAGCAGTTCGTAGCGCTCGAGCACTTTCTCTTCGTCCCATGCCAAGCCGTCCAGGCCAAAGCAAAGGCGCATGCGGTCGCGCCGGAGCTCCGCGGTCGGCTCGTCCGGCGCGTCTTTGATAAAGGCCTTAAGGGCCGGCGCAATCGCGTCGCCGATGACGGCAGGTTTTTCGCTGCGCCAATCCTCCCATGGAAAATATCTATACCAGTCGCGCCATAGCGTGTCGGGCGCCTTGAGTTCGCCGCATTGCCTGGTCAGCGCCAGATAGCCGACCGAGACGATACGGGGACCTTCGCCGGATTTCATCTCGTGGCGGCCGCGATCGCCGAAAGTATAAAGCTGCTCGGCATAGCCGAGATCGAGGTAGGTCTGCTCGCCGACCCATTTGCGCAGACCGCTTTCCAACGTGCGATGCTGCAGCGGATCGAAGGGGCCAAAGGGCAGGGCGTCGCTGCCGCTTTCCGAATGTCGGACCACGAGCACACTGGGCTGCTCTTCCGTAACGGAGACGATGGCCGCCGAGAGGCCGATGGCGACGGTGTGCTGGTCGGCGGAAGTCATGGCTCAGTTATGGTCAAGGGAAACTCCACAGGGAAGCCCTCCTCGACCATGCGGCCGGGCCCCATGGCTTCCAGCGCCCGCACCATCCGGCCCTCGCGGCCCAGAGTTTGGTCTGCCAAGCGGACTAAGAGGCGGTTAGGCGAGGCATGCGAAGCTCGCAGCCGCATCCCCATTGCGATGTCTTGTTCGGTACCCGGCCCGCCACGGTCGCACAGCAGCGTAAATGCAGCGGCCATGGAGCGGCTGACGCCCGCCCAACAGTGAACGATCATAGGTTGCAAAGTATCCCACTCGCGACCGAAGGCGATCAACTGCGCGACATGTTTCAAGCCTGGAGGTGCCTCGCCATGGGCTGGATCGGAAATGTCGTTGAGGCTGAGGCGCAGGTGATGTTCCGGCGAAATGCCGGCAGGCGTGTCGATCATGTGCTCCGGCGAGAGCAGCGTCACAAGGTGCGAGGGTCGGTAAGAACGGATGCAATCGGCGACGGCCGAAAGCGGGGTTACGAGAATCATGGACATAGCCGTATTGTGCTAGCCCAGCATTGTGGCGCGCAAAAGTCGGCGATTCGCACTACCCCTGGCCGGGTTGACGCACCTGCTAGACAGATAGCCGTCGAAAGCGTTCCAGAAACTGCGCTTGAGCGTCCGCCGTGGCAAGCGGTGTGAGGCGCGGCACTTTGAGGGACTTGGGCGGCGTGCCGAAATAGCGCTTGGCTTCGGCGGCTTCGAATCCGGCCAGCTGGGTGGCCTCGAAGAAGGCGGCCAAGATGTCTGCCTTCTTGAAC
>JAGWVX010000192.1 GCA_018970685.1 Alphaproteobacteria bacterium
GCCTGCAGCGTCGCGAACGCGTCGGCCAATTTCCGCGCCACCGCATTGTCGGAAGCTTGCAGACCATAAAAAGTTTCGTCGGAATAAACGAAGCCGACGAAGTTCTTGTAGACGGCAATACCCGCAATTTTGTCGGCCGGAATCCAGGCGTCGTGATCCTGGGCGACATCAACATTCTTATAAGTCGTCGCCGTCTGATCCTCGCTGAATAGCCCGCCATTGTTGTAGACGGTGTTTTCCGCGCGCTGCTCGGTGACAGTGCGGCTTTCATGGAAGCGCACGCCGGTGCGATCCGCCATCAATTTATCGACCTTGAACCCATCACCGCTGCTGTAAAAAGTCTCGAGGTCGTTGACCACCTTGATCGCATCGTCCACTGAAGCCATCGGTTTGGACTGATCGTAGTCGCTCGCGGTGTAGACATCGGTCGAGCGTTGGGCCTGATACACATCGGCACAACCCGCAGACATCAACACGGCCAGCAAAACTGCACCCACTCTGCCGTACCATCCGCACATACGCATGATTCAAGCCTCCCCGCTGCAATATCCAAGGAGATGTCGAACATCCCTTTGCCCAACGACGATTTTAACGTCCGGCAATGTTGACGCCATTTGTCTTATGGTCGCGGCAATCTGCCACGCATAATAAGAAGGATGGTATACGGACAATGTCATGTCGCAGATGGTGCGGAACGGCAGATGCCGCGCGAAACGGCGAAACCCCCGATATACCGTCCACCATGGCGGGAAATCCTTCGGCAGCATCCGCCAGCCGCCGCCAGATCGCGCCATGCAGCGGATCGCATTCAAAAGCTCGCGCATGTGCGCGCCGGGTTTGCGTCCACGCCGCGCCAGCTTGGGTAGCAGCGGCGTGCCCGAAAGGTCCGGAGTCGGGAACAACGGACACTCGAAACGCCCCGATCACGGTATGGCCCAACCGGACAACGCCCTTGCCTGGTCAAGGCGTGCAAGTTTGTTGTGTTCCTCTTCCCCCCGCATTTGCGGGCCATGACACCGAGATTTCCAGGCTCTTGCTGCGAATGCGACTAAAACGAATTCCAACATCGCGCATCGGCCGCGCGCTTAGATTCTGATTTCACTTGGTTTTGCGGTTCGTCTCGCTTGTCGAAAAATTTTCGAGCGCCTCTTGAACCGGTACGCTCGAATGCCCACATCTCTTATATCCCCACAGGAGTATTCGCATGCCAAACGCCCCCGCCTTGCGCGCGGGCGCGCATAAGCGCGTCCGCATGCCAAACACCGAAAATTGCCCGAAGCCGATCGACGCGGCGTTCATCGACAATATCGTGCACGATCTTTTCCAGGCGCTGAAGCGCCAACTTGTCCGCTTCCAAAAGATGGAACGCCGTCCCCGCGCCGGCCGGGAGACGGCACCCGCCGCCGTGGCGCGCGCGCTCGCTGCCATGGAACTCACGCTCGAACGCCTGCTGAAGGTGGAGCGCCAGCGCGAAGAGGCGCGCAAGATGCGGGCTGCAGAGAACCAAACCATAGAGGAGGCTCGCGCCCAGCTGGAGGCGAGACTCGACGCGCGCCTCGCCGACTTCGAGGAAAATCAACGGCGCAGGGAAGAGGAAGAATGGCGAAAAGCGCAAGAAGCCATCGATTCTCTGGCACTGATGGGCATTTCCTGAAAGACGGCCGGCGGCGCACCACTCTTAGATTTATTCGACAGAGGCTGTTACTCTGACGTTCGGGGGACTCGCGGTCCGGCCGGCCCGAAGTTCAGCTTCGTGCGGGCGGCGACCGCGGCGCGGCACCCCCAATGGCAATCCGCAAACGGGCATGGGTGACGCAAGATGGAAAAAGCCGATTTGTACAAAGAGCTGGAGCAGCAGGCGCGCAATCTGCTGGGCGGGGAACGCGATCCCATCGCCAATGCCGCCAATTTCTCGGCGCTGATCTGGGAAATGCTGCCGGACATCAACTGGGCGGGATTCTATTTTCGGAAATCGGGCTGGCTGGTGCTTGGCCCCTTTCAGGGAAAGCCCGCCTGCTCCCGCCTGCAGATGGGCGCCGGCGTCTGCGGAACGGCGGCGGCGAAGGGCAAGACGCTGGTGGTCGCCGACGTGCACAAATTCGACGGGCATATCGCTTGCGACGAGGCGTCGAATTCGGAACTCGTGGTGCCGCTGATGAAATACGGCACGGTCGTCGGCGTGATCGACCTGGACAGCCCGCTGTTCAACCGCTTCGATCAAGAGGATGCAAAGGGCATCGAGGCGTTGGCGTCGTTCTGGGTGCTCGCCAGCGCCGACATTCCCTGACCGGGAGCGGCGGTCGGCGCCGCTTCGTTCGCCGCAGACGGCTTATGCCGCCGCCTCTGCACGGGTGGGCGCCAAGAGATGCCCGAAGAACAGACGCGCCACGAACAGCACTACCGCCGAACCTCCCATCAACGCCACGTGCAGCAGCCAGAACCGCGTGTCCGGCATGGAGCCGAGCAATCCGCCGACATAACCGACGAGGACGTTGGCCATGAAGAGGTGGACGTAATAGACGGCGATCATCGTGCCGCCCATGCCTCTCGGCGCCGCGCGCGAATAGAGCGCCAGGCCGACGGGCAGGACGTTGGCGAAACCGACGTCGTTCAGGATATGGAAGCCCAGCGCCCAATACAGCGGCACGGGATGATGCGTCGCCGTCGCCACCACGGCGCAACCGGCGAGCACCAGCGGTCCCAGCGTGCTGATCGCGACGCCGATGATGATCTTGGTGATCTCGTTGGGCTCCTGCCAGCGCTTGCCGTACCAGCGCCAGAAGGCGATGACCCCGATCATCGTCGCGGCGCTGACGAACGCATCCACCGAGACGATCCAGGTAATCGGCATGTTGAAGCCCCACAGCACCGTCTGGAAATTCTTCTCGCCCCAGACAAGATAGGCGTCGAAAATCTCCTGGTTGCCGACGATCGAGACCGCCAGCACGGGCAGCAGCGCCACCAGCAGGACGACGACCTTCCAGTCTCGGGCCTTGAGCGGCGGGCGCTTTTCGCCGGCGCCGTTCTTGGAGATCGGTTCGGGCGGGAACGTGCGGCGGCCAAAGAGGTAGATGGCGAGGCCCAGCACCATGCCGACGCCCGCGGCGACGAAGCCGAGATGCCAATCGACGCGCTGGCCGAGATAGCCGCAGATGACCGGCGAGATGATCACCGCCAGCTGGATGCCCATGAAATAGATCTGGAAACCGTCGGCGCGGCGCGGATCGTCGATGGTGTAGAGGTCGCCCACCTGGCTTGCGATGTTTCCCTTGAAGCAGCCCACGCCTATGAGCAGAAACAGCAATCCGAGCAGGAAGGTCTGATTCAGCGCCAGCAGGAAAGTGCCGAACACCATCAGCAGAGCGCCGATCGTCACCGTGTTGGTGCGGCCGATGACGCGGTCGGCGAGGAAACCGCCGGCCAGCGGCGTGATATAGACAAGGCCCGCATAAAGCTGTGCGGTGTTAGACGCGAGCGCCATCTGCGATTGCGCGCCGTACAGCCAGGCGATCAGGCGGCGGAACGCCTCGAAGCCCCACACCTGCTCGATATGTCCGGGCTGCAGGAGATAGTGCATGAGGTACAGCACCAGCAGCGTCTGCATGCCGTAATAGGAGAAGCGTTCCCAGAATTCGGAGGCCGACAGCCAGCCGAGCCCCGCGGGGTGGCCGATGAACACGGTGTCGGATTTGGCTTTCGTCTCGAAGGCATCCAGGGCTGCGGCCGCGTTGTCTTTGCTCAAGGGATGTTCCGGTTTTGACGCGGACGCACTGTCGCGAAGCCGCGCGCCGATGGCAAGCCGGGCGGCCTCACCAGGGGGTCGCAGGCCGACCTAAGGCAAGCGGCAGGCCGGCGCGGGCCGGGGCAGGACGCCTATTTCGCGGATTCCTTGAGGAGCTGCGCCAGGTAGCCCTGCCAGACCGCGGCCCAGGTGTGGGTGCCGTGGCCGTGGGTGCCCGGCCCGCCGGGGATCAGCACAAAACGGCCATGCTTCAGCTTCTCGGCCTCGCGCTCGGCGATGCCGAGGTCCGGCGGGTTGATGAAATCGTCGCTCGAGTTCACCCACATCACATCGGCCGTGATCTTGCCCAGGTCTTTCGACGGGTCGTAATCGCGCGAAGAGGCGACCTGATAAAGCAGATCGTTGGCGTCCATCTCGCCCATATACGCCTTGACATGCGCCTCCAGCGCTTTGTCGGCGGCGGGGGCCGTGGGATCGGCAAGCTGCATCGGCAGGGGCGCGCTGCCCGCGATAACCAAGATGTCGGCGGCGGTCCGCAGCGCCATCTGCGGTTCCGTCTTGTAAGCGCCGCCCTTCCAGGCGGGATCCTTTTCGATGGCGTCGATGATCATCTTGCGCCACATGCGGTTGCGGCCTGCGATCTCGACCGGCAGGCAGGCGAGCGGCATCAGCGCATCGACGAAACCCGGATGTTCCTCGCCCCACATGAAGGAATGCATGCAGCCCATGGACGTGCCCATCACCAAGCGCAGGTGATCGACGCGGAGGCCCTTGGTGACCAGCAGATATTCGCCTTCCACCATATCGACGTAGCCGTAATGCGGAAAGCGCGCGTGCAGGCCGTCGCTTGGCTTGGAGGATTTCCCATGGCCGATATCGTCGGGCAGGATGACGTAATAATGCGCCGGATCGAGCAGCCCGCCCGGCTTGAACAGCACATCGGCGAATTGCGGCCGGAAGAATTGATGGCCGTCGCCGCCGGTGCCGTGCAGGATCAGCACCGCATTGGTCACGCGCCCCGCAGCGTCGCGCAGCGGCTTGCCCAGCGTGGTGTAGTGCAGCCGCAGCTCCGGCAGCGTCTCGCCCGAGGTGAATTTGAAATTCCGCGCGATGTAGTCGCCTTCCCGCGATTGGAGCGGAATGACGGTTTGCGCGAGGGCGGGCACGACGCAAAGGACGAGCGCGGCCAACAGGCGATTCATCGCGGCCTCCATCGGAGCTGCGTCGAGCGTAGCACCGGGAAGGCCGCAGGCGAACCCTTTCGCGAGACGCTATTGCGCCGCCGTCCAGGCCGTGTAGCCGCCGGCGAGGCTGACCGCCTTGCTATAGCCGTGGTCCAGCAGAAACGACACCGCTTTCGCGCTGCGATGACCTGTCCGACAATAGACGACAAGCGGCGCGCCGGCGGGAAGCTGGCGATACTGCGCCGGAACGCTGCCCAGCGGCATCAGCATGGCGCCCGCGATGTGACTCTGCGCGAATTCCTTCGGCTCGCGCACGTCGAGCAGGATGAAATAGGTCTTTTCCTTGATCATCGCCTGCAGGTCCCGGACGGTGATGGTCGGCACGTCCGGCGCCGTCAGCGCGGGCTGAGCCTGTGCGGCCGGCGCCGCCAACATACAGAACGCCAAAGCAATCAATATCGCTTTCATGAAACCCCTTTCGTCCCGTGCGCGCGCGGAAACGGAAAATCAACCGCCGTAACCGCAGCCGCGCAGCAGCAGCACCGTCTCGGCCAGCGGCAGGCCGACAACATTGGAATAAGAGCCGTTGAGGTGCCGCACGAAGACCTCGGCCCTGCTTTGGACGGCGTAACCGCCGGCCTTGCCCACACCTTCGCGGCTGTCGACATACGCCGCGATTTCCGCGGGCGAAAGACTGCGAAAGGTCACACGGGTGAGCACGACGCGCGTACGGACTTTCCGGTCCGGCGCGGCGACGGCGACGGCGGTCAGCACCTGATGCTGGCGGCCGGAGAGCAGCGTGAGGCAGCGGCGCACCGCGTCGTCATTCTCGGCCTTGGGCAGGATACGGCGGCCGCACGCCACCACGGTGTCGGCGGCGAGCACCAGTATGGGCTTGCCGCGCCAGGCCGCGGCGACGACCTCGGCCTTTTCGCAAGCCAGTCTCAGCGCATGGGGCCGCGGCAGCTCGCCCTTGCGGGGCGTTTCGTCGATGGCGGCGGCGCG
>JAGWVX010000193.1 GCA_018970685.1 Alphaproteobacteria bacterium
GCTTCCCAAGCTGCATACGAGGGTTCGATTCCCTTCGCCCGCTCCAAGGTTTAGCTGAGAACGAAGCGGTTTTTTAACAGCGGATTTATTAGGATTTGTTCTGATTTTACCCCACGGAGTTACTCCCCCAGTTCGCTTGACATTGCCCGACGCACAACGGCGCATCGTGCTGTAGGCAATCCACTGAATACTTCAGATGCGGTGATATGGTGACTGCTGGCGACAGTTCATGCCGGGAGATTTCGGCAACAAGAGAGCGCTAAGCTCCGAAGGTGGTCGCGACCAGGATGCGCCGAACACCCACTCCATCTCCTTGATCGAACCATGCCCCGCAAACCCAGCTCAGGGATTCATTCCGCGCACCCCCTGCCCCTGCGCATCCTCAGAAGATCGTGCAGTGATTAGGTATGGCATTCACTACATGATGTGCAGCGAATATCGACATTGGGTATTATTGGATATAGAATTGGCTAGCCTAATTGGGTATTATTGGGTATACTATCGGGTATTATGATAAAGACAGATACCCTCAAGATCACCCCCGAAGTCCTCGCGCTAATTGCTGAGATCGACGAGTTCAAGGGGGCATGGCGCGCGCTCGGCACCCTGGCCCCGGAGCGCCTGTCGGCGTTGCGCCGGGTCGCCACTATCGAAAGCATCGGTTCCTCCACCCGCATCGAGGGCAGCAAACTATCCGACCGGGATGTCGAACAGCTCCTCTCCAACCTCGATATAAAGTCCTTCGCCAGCCGCGATGAGCAAGAGGTGGCGGGCTATGCCGACGTCATGGAGACCGTGTTCCGCTCGTGGGCCGACATCCCCCTGACCGAAAACCATATCCGCCAGCTTCACCGGGACCTGCTCGCCCATAGCGAAAAGAACGCCTGGCACCGGGGCAACTACAAGACCTCATCCAACAGCGTGGCCGCGTTCGATTCTGACGGCAAGCAGATCGGCATCGTCTTCGAAACCACAACACCCTTCGATACGCCTCGCCTGATGAAAGAACTCGCCGACTGGTTCGCGGAGGTCCGCAAGCCGCAGGACTTGCACCCCTTGCTGGCCATAGGCTTGTTCATCGTCATGTTCCTTGCCATCCATCCCTTTCAGGATGGCAACGGACGCCTGTCGCGTATCCTGACCACGCTCATGCTGCTACAGGTCGGTTATGCCTATGTCCCCTATAGCTCGCTCGAAAGCGTCATCGAGCAGAGCAAGGAAGGCTATTACCTTGCGCTGCGCCAAACACAGGCCACCATCGGCACCGATACGCCAAACTGGCAGCCATGGGTTTTGTTCTTCCTGCGCGCCCTCCAGCAGCAGAAGCGGCGTCTCGCCAAGAAGATCGAAAAGGAAAAGCTGCTTCTCTCGAGCTTGCCAGAGCTATCGGTCCAGATACTCGATCAAGCACGCGAACACGGCCGCGTCACCATTGGCGATATGGTCAAACTCGCCCGGGCCAACCGCAACACGCTCAAGAAGCACTTTCAGGCGCTGGTCGAGCAGGGCCATTTGACCATGCACGGCAAAGGCCCGGGCGTTTGGTATAGCCTGCACTGAGGAGGGCGCAAAACGTGGCCAAGAAGCTTCTTGTGGCTTTCGCCGTCGTTCAATGACCGCATCACCCTACATACTCAATGTTCCGCCGGCAGGCGTGATACCCTGCTTTACAGCGCAGAAGAGAGCACAACCTTTGGTCGCGCACCCGTCGCCGAACCATGGTTTCGATTCCTGGTGTTATGGCAAACAAAGCGCGTTTTTAGACCAAACGATCTAGCCCGTCTTATTCATCGTAGTTGCGCGAATGAGCGACGGATGTAGCGGAAAGCCGCCATTCGATTCATGATCCTGGTTGCAACGCCGGTTCATTGATCGATTGAGGAGTGCCACACCCGTCATGAGCGAAGATATTGCACTTCCCTTTGATCTTCCATCGGTTTGTCGCAAGAAGGTGAGCGTGGGGTTCGATGGCGGTCGGCTTTCGTCGGACGCGGGCGTTCTGCTGCTGCGCGGTGTTGAGAGGAAGCTCGGTCTGGCCGGCCGACTGGCATCTTGCCTCAGGGACAGGCGCGATCCCGATCTCATCGAGCACTCCATCGAGGAGATGCTCAAGCTTCGGATGTTTGCGATTGCGGCGGGCTACGAGGACGCCGACGACTGCGATTCGCTGCGGCATGATCCGATTTTCAAGATGGCGGTGGGCCGGCTGCCGAGAACCGGCGAGCCTTTGTGCTCGCAGCCGACGATGTCGCGGCTGGAGAACGCCCCGTCGAAGATCGAGATCGCGCGGGCGATGGCGGCCATGGTGGACCAGTTCTGCGAGAGCTATCGCGGCGCACCAGCCTCGATCACACTCGATATCGACGACACCTTCGATGCCGTGCACGGCCATCAGCAACTGTCGCTGTTCAACGCCCACTACGACGAACGGTGCTTCCTGCCGATCCACATCTACGAAGGAACCAGCGGCAAGCCGGTGGCGGTGATCCTGCGCGAGGGCAAGACGCCCGCTGGCGCGGAAGTGCGTACCATCCTCAAGCACGTGATCGGGTGCATCCGCGGTCATTGGCCCAAGGTCCGCATCCTGGTGCGTGGCGATAGCCATTACGGCCGGGTGGAGGCCATGGAATGGTGCGAAGAACAAGGCGTAGACTACATTTTTGGCTTTGGCGGCAACGCGGTTCTCAAGGCCATGACCCAAGAAGCCGCCGATGTGCTGTGCGTGGAGCGCGCCATAACCACGGCGGCAAAGCTGCGCACCTTCGCCATCCTCGACTACGGCGCCAAGGGCTGGAACAAGGAGCGCCGGATGGTCGCGCGCATCGAAGCCACGCGGAACGGTCTCGACATTCGTTATGTCGTCACCTCGCTCAGGGGCACGGCAAAGCATTTGTACGAGACCGTCTATTGCGGTCGTGGTCAAGCCGAGAACTTCATTAAGTGGCACAAGGCTCAGCTTGCCTCCGACCGCACCTCTTGCCGCGATCCCAAGGCCAACCAGTTCCGGCTAATCCTGCACACCGCCGCCTACTGGCTCATGCTCACCGCGCGCGATGTCATCGCAAAGCGCTCGCCGCTCTCGGTTGCAGAGTTCGCGACGCTGCGCCTTCGCCTCATCAAGATCGCTGCCCGCGTCATCGAAGGTGCGGCCCGTATCCGTGTCTTCCTGCCCACCGCATGTCCCGATCGCGCCGTCTTCCGCCAGATCGCAGGGCGGCTCTGCGCAGCCGGACCTTGAGCGACGCGGCGCTGTCGCCGCATCTTGAGCCCGTCGTTGCAACCTCCAGCCCAGAAAATATAATCGCAGTTCGCCGCGTCCACCGCATCCGACGCGGCCGCAGCGCCGCGCCCGGCGCCAAAAATTACAGCCCGGCCATCAACTACGATGAATAAGATGGGCTAGCGGCCCAAACATGTACCACTAGAGCGTTAAAAATATTCACGCCTGATTATACTCAGAAGTTCGCGCCGCTAATTTTGAGAAGTGGTAACGCGACATTGTTGCGCTTGAATAGGCACGCCTGAGGCTCCATATACCCCATGGGGGTATATGAACGATGAGCAAACAGGACCCGAAACTGCTGACCCGCCTCAAGCGCATCGAAGGACAGGTGCGCGGCGTGGCGCGCATGGTCGAAGAAGACCGCTACTGCATCGACATCCTCAACCAGATCCAAGCGGTCAAAGAAGCGCTGAAGCCGGGCACAGCGAAATTGCCGAAAGCCTATTCGGAAATCGATTCACCCAAGTATCGGCGCGTCGTTCTCAACCTCGTCCGGCAACTGGCCGGCACGCAATCGATCCAAAAGCCGAAATAACGAACTTGCGCGGCCACTATGGACTTCCGCACCTCTCAGAACAGGGGTGCACAGCTCGCAATTGCGCTCATTAAGGCGGCCAATCCTTTCAGATTGGTGGAGCTCGCCGCCGACACCAATTTTGTCCGCGCCAACCGGGACAAAATTGTTGCCTGTCAAAACGCGGCAACGAAGGCGAAGAAGGAAGAACGCTGCATCATCACCGTGCAGGCCCCATACCTTTAGATCGAGCGCCCCGAGTTACGCGTGCGTTTTCGCCGTGAGTTCGACACCGAGCGCCTTCATCACTGCGATAATGGTTTTGAGCGTCGGGTTGCCGTTTTCGCTAAACGAGCGATAAAGCTGTTCGCGCGACAAGCCCGTATCGTTTGCGATCTGTGTCATGCCCTTGGCACGCGCGACGACGCCCAAGGCGTGCGCGATATAGCCAGCGTCTTCCGTCTTGAAAGCTTCTTCCATGAAGCCGGCAATGGCCTCATCGGAGGTCAGCCCCTCGGCGGGGTCAAACGGGGTCAATTTCGCGCCCATGTTACTCACTCCATGCCTCTGCCAACCGCTTTGCCGTTTTGATGTCCTTGGCTTGGCTGCTTTTGTCGCCACCGCACAGTAGGACGATGATCGTATTCCCCCGCTTTTGGTAATAGACGCGATAGCCGGGACCGTAATGGATACGCAGCTCGCTAATACCTTCGCCGACTGGCGCGGCGTCACCGGAATGGCCGTAAGCCAATCGGTCTAACCGCGCGAAGATCACGCCGACTGCCCGCTTGTCCCGCAGGCGAGTCCACCACTTCCGAAACGTCGGAGTTTGCTTTAGCTGGATCGTACGTAGTTTATAAACTACGGATTGTCAAGGAAGGGATCAAGCGCTTTGCAGTGCCGCGTGTCCAGCGAGGCCAAATCCTCAAGACCGTGCGGCGTCGCACAGCAGACGGCAGCGAGGAAATCCCGCTGTCCGAAGTGTATGTGGGCGATGAACTTGTGGTGCGGCCCGGCGATTCCATGCCGACCGATAGCGAGGTGATCGAAGGCGAGAGCGCCGCGGACGCCGCGATTGCAACAGCCGGATTGACGCTCTTGAAAGGCGATCCCGCGGCGCTATTGCGCGCCCGCAGGCTGGCGCGCGCCGCCGTCCGCAACAGGAAGCAGAACCTGTTCTTTGCTTTCGCGTACAACTCTTCCGACGTGCCGATTACGGCGGGCATTCTGTATCCCTTCACCGACCGGTTGCTGTCGCCGATGTTGGCGGCGGCGGCCATGAGCCTCAGCTCGGTCGCGGCGATCGGCAACGCGTTGCGGCTGAGGCGGGTGAGGCTCTAAAGTCGCCGGCATGGGGGAACGATTCCGACTGGCCGCCGAAAAGCTGCGCGCTTTCGCCCGCTGGACGTGGCACGGCGACGGCGTTCGTACGCCTTGGCTGCGCCGCATTGCGGCGGTGATTTTCACTCTCTTCGTGCCCCTGCCCATCCTCTATCTTTTGATCTTCCGCTTTGTGCCGGTGCCGTTCACGCCGCAGATGCTGCTGGACTTCGTCACATTTCAGCCGGTGCATCACAGCTGGGTGTCCTATGACGAGATCTCGCCCAATCTGGCACATGCGGTGATCGGCTCGGAGGACCAGAATTTCTGCAATCACAGCGGCTTCGATTGGAAAGATATCGACGACGCCGTGAAGCAGCACGAACGCCATCCCCGCAAGCGTTTGCGCGGCGCCAGCACCATCAGCCAACAGGTGGCGCGCACGCTGTTCCTGCTGCCGGTGCGCAGCTGGGTGCGCAAGGGCGCCGAAGCCTATCTGACGGTTCTGCTCGAAGCCTTCTGGCCGAAGAAACGCATCCTCACCGCCTATTTGAACCTGGTCGACTGGGGCCATGGCAATTACGGAGCGGAAGCGGCGTCGGAAGCCTATTTCCATATCCGTGCCTCGGCGTTGACCAGATTGGAAGCCGCGCGGCTGGCCACCATCCTGCCCGACCCGGACAAATGGCGTGCCGCCCGCCCCGGCCCCTATGTCGCGAGCCGGGCGGAGACGGTGGAGTTCCGCGCCTACGAA
>JAGWVX010000194.1 GCA_018970685.1 Alphaproteobacteria bacterium
GCGAGATTGCTATTTCGTCGGCGGCTGCCTATTGGTCGATTCCTTGTCGGCTGAATGTAAGTATCCACGACGGGCGCGGAGAACGAAACCACCCTTAAATCCGACCAAACATGTTTAAATCTGCCCAAATCTTATTTGGGAACTTTCGGATACGCGTCTCCGTGTTTCCGGAAGCATCCAGTTCGCTGCGATGCCAAACAACTGCGCAAGAAACCGCTCGCTTATCGCATTCACGCGGTACCCGACCGAGTATCAAAACGGCCATGTTTCGCCGTCGATCCGATCCTGGCTGGTTTTCCGTTTTGGGGAGCCTGTCAAGGCCGGCGCAGCCGCCCGCTCCGCGGGTCGAGAGCCTTGACAGGCTCCCCAAAACGGACTGGGGCTTAGGATCGGATCGATGGCGCGGTTTGACCAATTGCTGCAGCGTTTCCTCGCGGCGTGTTGTCGCCGGTGTCAGCAGATGTGCTGGACCAGGGAGGGCCGGCATCCTGGCTGGCTTCTTTCCGTTGATCGTTCCATTGTCATACGCGGGGCGCTAACGAGGTCCTTGTTGATGGCAGTTGGCGTTGTCGAGCAGCACCGTTATCACCTCACCTTTTGCTCTGCCGCTTCCTTCTCGGCCTTGAAGGCGCGGCTTCCGCTCCGGCGCCAGAGGGTAGCCGTCTGCTCGCGGGTTTCGTTCTGGAGCTGGTAAGCGAGTTGGAGGAATGCACCGTAGAGAAGGGCGCGATCATCGTTGGCAAGTTCGACCAAGCCGGATTTGACGACCAACCCGCCGAGTTCAATCAAATGCCGCGTGCGTTCACGCCGTTTCACGACCCACTCCCGCGTATCATATCGTGCTTGTTGTGCCTCAAGCCGATGACGTGCCGCTGTTGCCCGGCGAAGCGCCTTCTGTGTTGTTGCGATCTCTTTCCGCAGACTTGCGTGCCTTCCCGCGAAAGAACGCAGCGCCCCGCTTACGCCAAGTCTCCCTCTGAGTTTTGTCAGACTCGACCATCGCCAGGAGCCCACCGGCCAAGATTTCCATGTCGAGTGCATCGGCGCCGGTCGCAACGATCAGTTCGCCCAGTTGGCGACGCTTGTTTTCTTTGAGCGTCTTGGTCTTGTCGGTCAGAGCTTTCAGGGCCACATCAAAATCGCGGGGCTTGCGCATCACGGTCTCCGTTGCTTTGTATGATGCGATCATAATCGGTCCGCTCGTTGAATGCTCTATCGGGCGTGAGACAGTCTGGTACGCAGCGATCCCTCACGAGAATCTTTTTCGTGAGGGCGCGCTTATACGTCGTGCCGACGTGCGGTTCGAAGCGTATGAAGATCGTCATGGCGATCTATCATTTCTCCGCGAAGGTCATTGGCCGCGCCAACGGGTCGAGCGCCTTGGCTTCGGCCGCCTATCGCTCGGCGTCGCGACTCTATGACGAGCGGCCTGACCGCCATCACGACTTCTCGAACAAGGCCGGAGTCATCCATTCCGAAGTGCTGACGCCGGAGAACACTCCCGACGAGTTGCGCGAGCGCGAGCGGCTGTGGAATGCGGTGGAGGCCGCCGAGAAGCGCAAGGACGCCCAACTCGCCCGCGAGGTCGAGTTCGCCATTCCACGGGAACTGAGCCAGGAGCAAGGTATCGAACTGGCGCGGGATTTTGTCAAAGACGAGTTCGTCTCCCAGGGCATGATTGCCGATCTCAATGTGCATTGGGATATCGGCGCTGGCGGACAAGCCAAGCCCCACGCGCATGTCATGCTGACCATGCGGGCAGTGGACGAAAACGGGTTTGGCGCCAAGGTCCGGGACTGGAACCGCACGGAGCGACTGGAACATTGGCGCGAGGCTTGGGGCACCCACGTCAACGAACGGCTGGCCGAACTCGGAATTGAGGCGCGCATCGATCACCGTTCGCTCGAACAGCAAGGCATTGACCTTGAGCCCCAGCACAAGATCGGGGCTGCCGCGCTGCGTATGTCGGAGGAGGGCCTCGACGCTGAGCGGCTGGAAGACCACCGCAAGATTGCCCGGGAGAACGGCATTCGGATCATTGCCGATCCTTCCATTGCTTTGGACGCCATCACCCGGCAGCAGGCGACATTCACGCGCCAGGATTTGGCGATGTTCGTGCATCGCCATTCCGACGGCTTGGAACAGTTCAACCGCGTCATGGGGGCGGTGGAAGCTTCTCCCGAACTGGTGCGGCTGGGCCGCGACGGACACCGCGAAGAGCGCTTCACCAGCCGCGAAATGTTGGCCGTCGAACAGCGGCTGCACCGGACGGCCGAGCACATGGCCGAGCGCCGGCATCACAGGATGCGGGAGGGTAGCGCGGAATTGGCCGTGGAACGTGCCAGAGCGGATGGTCTGGTGCTGTCGCGGGAGCAGCGCGCCGCCTTGGTGCATATCACGGGTGAACATGATCTGGGCATCGTGGTCGGCTACGCCGGCTCCGGCAAATCCGCCATGCTGGGCGTGGCGCGAGAGGCTTGGGAGGAATCCGGCAATCAGGTGCGCGGCGCCGCGCTGTCCGGCATTGCCGCGGAAGCCTTGGAACAGGGCTCCGGCATCCCCTCCCGGACTCTCGCCAGCCTGGAATACCATTGGGCCCAGGGTCGCGAACTGCTGACCAACCGTGACGTGCTGGTGATCGACGAAGCCGGCATGGTGGGCTCACGCCAAATGGAACGTGTGTTGAGCGAGGCCGAGCGCCGGGGCACCAAGGTGGTTCTGGTGGGCGACCCGGAGCAATTGCAGGCGATCGAAGCCGGTGCCGCCTTCCGGTCCTTACTGGAACGTCACCCTCATGTGGAAATCCACGATATCCGCCGCCAGCGCGAGAGCTGGCAGCAGGACGCCACCAGACAATTGGCGACCGGGCGGACCGACGAGGCGCTTGAAGCCTATCGCGAGAACGGCATGGTGCAGCCAGCGCCGAGCCGGGAGGAGGCGCGTGAGGGCCTCATCGAACGCTGGGACGACGACCGGCTGGAAGCGCCCGGCAAGAGCCGCATCATTCTAACCCACACCAATGATGAAGTGCGCGCGCTCAATGAGATGGCCCGTGGCCGGTTGAGAGAGGCCGGGCAGTTAGGCCAGGATATCGCCGTCCAGGTCGAGCGGGGCAAACGGGAATTTGCCGCTGGGGACCGCGTGCTGTTTCTCAAGAACGAGCGTGGCTTGGGTGTCAAGAACGGCACGCTCGGCCTCGTCGAGACTGTTCGCGCCAGAGACATGACAGTGCGGCTCGATTCCGGCCGATCCGTCAGTTTCGACCTCAAGGATTACGCCCAACTCGACCATGGCTATGCGGCCACCATCCACAAGGCCCAGGGCGTCACCGTGGATCGAGTGCATGTGCTGGCAACACCGGGGTTGGACCGCCACGCCGCGTATGTTGCCCTGTCGCGCCACCGCGAGCGCGTGGACCTTCATTACGGCCGCGACGACTTTGCCGACGAGGGCAAGCTCGCCCGTATCCTGTCGCGGGAGCGCGCCAAGGACATGGCCAGCGACTACGCGCGCGATCAAGCGGAGGTGGGTCCGGGTCAGACCACGCGATCCCGGCGGACATTGAAGCGGGCACTGGTTGCCGAACCCGCCAGAGATATGGTGGCCGACACGGAGCGTGGAAGGACGCGGGATGCCGGCGCTGCGAGCCATCGCCCGAACGTACCGGAACATGAGAAAAGCCGCGGCAAGGAGCAGGGGATTTTTGCTTCTTTCAGGCCGATCGTGCGGGCACCGCAGAACATGCCCGGTCCGGCGCGCGACGGTGGTCGAGACTTGGCGGACGACCTGCAGGGAGCCGTCCGGCGCTATGCGCGCAGCATCCGAGACATTGTTCGGATGGAGGAGAAAGGGTTGCCGGTCCTGCCGCACCAACACCAAGCAGAGGAGCGAGCCCGTGCCGCGCTCGATGCGATCCGGCTGCAAGCTGCCCGCGACCTCGCGAGCGCATTGGAACGCGACCCGGGTTTGGTGCGCGAGGCCGCCAAGGGACAAACGCAGCGCGCCATCCGCGCGATGCAGCTCGAATCCGAAATCCGCCACGATCCCAAGCTGCGCGCCGATCGCTTTGTCGAACGCTGGCAGAACCTTGATCGTCAGCGTCTGAAATTCGAGCGCGGCGGCAACTGGCAGGGCGAACAGTCTGTTCGCACCACCATGGGGGCAATGGCCAAGAGCCTGGAGCGGGATGCACAGATGGAGTCTGTTCTGCGAAACCGCAGCCGCGAGCTGGGGATCGGGATAGATATGGGCCGCGGCGTCGGCCGCAACCTCCTCGAATATCTGGGCCTCAGCCGCGGGCTCGGCCTCAGCCTTTGAAACGATGCACGGAGAAGATCGATAGCCAGGCCGGAAATGAGAGAGCAATGGAACCCGACGAAGAAAACCCTCCTATTGAAACTCCTGTCGATCCGGCAGCCGCGGCGTTTGAGGCCTTGCGCGAAGAGGTGGCGCTTGTGCGTCGAGCCGTCGCTGGGCTCGCGGCCGAGCGAGCGGCCATCGAAAACCCAGACTACATCGAGACTCTAGGCCAGATCGCGCGGGCCCAGGCGGTGATCGCGAATAACCTGAAAACGCTCGCGGGTACGCCGGCGCTGCGCCTAGCGGCCAGCGACTGGGGTAGGGAAATCGCAGCAGCCGGCGATGAAGCCCGGCGCTTTGACCGGGAGACACTCATGAGCACCGTGGAGACTCTGCAGCGGACGACACGCGACATGACCGCGAGTCTGCGGTCGGCGAGATCGGCGAACGACCAGCGCGAATGGCTCCTGTTGACAGCCGCTGGCTGCTTCGTCGCCGGAATGCTGTTCTTGGTACTCGTCATCGGCCCCGTCGTTCGCGGCATGCCGGAAAGCTGGCATGTGCCTGAGCGCCTGGCCGCGAGCATAGTTGGCGTGGATCGCGTAGCAGCGGGAGCGCGGCTCATCGGGACGGCTGCGCCGAAGACTTGGCAGGACACCATTCTCGGTTATCGCATCGTGCGCAAGAACCGCGTTGCGATCACGAGGTGCAACGAAATGGCCGCGAAAGAATCAAAGCCGGTGCGCTGTTACCTTAGAATTGATGACGCGAAACGCGAATAGCGCCCGCAGATCGGATGTAACGCTGTCCGACTGGTTTTGGCGGCAATGGGCGGACGAGGGCCATCATAAGTCGGAGACGGGGCCCAAGCGATCTTCGCCCGTCACCTAAACCTGACGACCAGTTACGTCTCGCAATTGGAACTCTACGAGCGGAAACGTGAAGAAGAATGACATCAAAGTTGCAGCGTCAGCCGTCGACCCGATTCCAATCGCCATGAATGTGCTACTCATGAAGCGCCGTAGAATCGAGGTGTGGCGCGGTTGTTTCAGGTTGGCCTATCTATCGTCCGCTTCTTTCGTTTGATGGTGCCTCACGAGCCCGGCCATGATGATGGAGCTACAGATGCGCGTCTGTTTGTAGTGCCGCTATGAGGTCGAGAATACGCTTTCGAATGCGCTGGTTCCTTATTGCCATGAACGCTGTCGCAAGCTGCACGCCCTCACGACTTCGGAGCAACGATTGCAAACAACCCGCGTCGTCAGCGGCTTGCGACTGCAAGAGTTTAGGCGTTTCGTCAGCGCCGCTGAAAAAATAGGAGACATTAGTGCCGAGAATCTGTGCCACCATGTACAACCGTCCCGCACTGATCCGATTGGCCCCCTTCTCATATTTTTGAACTTGCTGGAACGACACACCGAGCGCCTGTGCCAGCCTCTCTTGAGGCATTCCGAGGGTCATTCGTCGCAGGCGAAGACGCGACCCGACATGCATATCGATCCGGGTGGCCTCGCGTGATTGCCTGCCGCCTTTGGCTGGCGCTGAAGC
>JAGWVX010000195.1 GCA_018970685.1 Alphaproteobacteria bacterium
TTATCTGCTGCAGTCAAGACATGCTGCAGCTGAGGCCGAAGGTCTTTAGGTGGAGTGTCCTCGAAATCGGCTCCGAAATCGTCAGAGACCGGCGTGCCGAAATGCTTCGCCGCGTCTTTCATGTATTTCATGCGCGCAGTGTTGGAAGGGTAGCAGAAATTGAACCGCTCACTCTCTGCGGGCGATGGGAACAACAAATAGGCGAACGCCCGCAAATAGCTTGCGCCGAATATCCGAGTGCCAACCATATCGCAGAACACTTCCTCGCATTGCTGCTCTGCGGCATCCTGCGCCTCACCAACCTCGCCAACCATCAACGCCACCAATTGCCTTGGGTCCGCTTCAGACATGTAGGTCTTGGCATTATCAGGGCCGACGATGTCGTCGAGATTATCCATCACGTAGTCGAGAATCGTCTTCGACACTTCGTCCTTGAGGGAAGACAGGACGCCGCTCTTGTGCCACTTCGCATGACCGAGTTCGTGGCCGACGACCGGAATCAGCAGTGCATTGCCAGACTCATGGGCGGGCAAACCGACAACAACAACATTCATCAATTTTGGCGACGAGAAACTCTGCATAAATGGGCTGTAGTCCCACTCCGACGAGTAGATCAGCCGCACGTCCGGACCGAGAAGAGCCTTGCACATATCCATAAGTGGATCGAACACCTCGAACGCATTTCGAACATTCGACGATCTCAGGATGTATCCTAGGACGGGCAGATAGATGTCCAGATCGAGTATCAGAGTCGCCGCGTTGGCGCGCACAACGTCGGCGTTGTTGACCGCGGCGGCGCGTTTCAGCCCATCGAGGTTATCGGAAATCCGCTTGTCGATTTCCTTCAGAATGTCTTTGGTGTGGTCGTGACTATGCTCGCCATTCGCAAGCTCGTCGATCTGGCGGAGGGCCAACGCTGTGCGCAACTCGGCGTTTGCAAGGGTCTCCGATATATTCATGCTGTTCAGAGAAACTGTTTGTGTTTCCAATGTACGAGGCGGCTGTACTGGTCACGAATCAACAGTGTGTGCAACGCGAGCGCGAACTGGAGCATCCCACGCAGAGCTTCGGGGTTGTTTCGCGTGGTTTGGATATCATCAAAATCTTTCAGAACACTGCGCATCGCCTTGAGGAATTCCGCCGGCGACTTGGGTGCGCCAGCCTGTGACCGCTGTACTGCCTGAAGATACAAGCGCGCAGTGGAAGCATCGGTCAGACGACCGGACGCTTCCTCAAGCCAATCTCCGGTTGTTTGATGAAGCACGTCGCGGAATCTGTTGATCTGATCGATTCTCGGGTCGTTGTCGTTGTTCATCAATATTCCGAGTTCGGTCGCTGCTTTAAGCGCAGCATCTGCCAGCACGGCACGTGTCGGTGTTGCAGACGCCTCCATAGCTATCGCCATCCGATCCCCCTAAGCGAATCACGTTACTCCAATTGACGATTCGCGAATAGTTGGTTTTTGGCAGTTTCCGCCGGGATTCTGTGACCAAACAGAGTCTCATAGCGAGACCAACAACTCGGTTAGGTCCGCTATTAGTTAGCAGTGGTCATTCTCTGCTACCCGAAGCGCGGCGATGCTCCGCCTGAACCACCCAGTGAACAGAGTACAGCAAATTGTTCACCCCGACATGAAATTCACAATTGTCCCAGCGAACTGGAATCAAAAAGCTACGAAATCTCCAGCCCTCTCTGCCGCCGTCCGAACGACCACGAAACCCCCTCCTCCCGCGCGATACCCGACACCGCCTTTCCGATGTTGCGCTCCAGCACGGCCCGCCATGGCACAAGAGTGAACTCCCGGGATTTGTCGATGACCGCAAACCGGCCGCTCACGAGATCAACAGCGCGGCGATAGGTCCCCTCGACGTGATCGTCTGCCAGGGTTTCGACATAGGCAAGGCCCAGCTCACTCGATAATTGGGCTCCAGCGCGCGCCAGCTCGCGCCGCCGCAAGGCGTTCAACAAATTGGCGCGATAGAAGGTTCGTCCGGATTCGTCTTCGCGGGCCAAGTCTTGCTCGATCAGCCATTGCCGCCGCCTTGCCAGCGCTTCGTTGACCTCGTGACCGAAACCGGCGTCGTGGACGACCAGGTCCGATCGCCGTGTCAGCGTGCGATCCAGCCAAGTTGCCGCATCGGCCACAATCTGCTGCTCCAACGGGTGGGTGGACAGCGTTTCGAGGGTGACTGGCGACTGCCGCGCCAATTCCCGTTCGAATGCGAGCGCCTTTTCCAGATGATCAGCGCCGATGATCCAGGTGCCATCTTTCTCCCGCTCGACACCACCAGTCATCCTTCGGATTGCTTCCAGGCGGCGGACATGGGTTTCGGCAAAATCTGCCGTAGCCGTCCGATCATGGCGCAGATGTATGTCGACACTGTACTGGCCGCCGTTTGCGGCCGCGACCTCGGCAACAGTTCTGTCGACATTGCGCGCTTCGATACGCTTCGGCGTGATCGCGACGATAGAGTCCTCGCGTGCGGGAGCACCTTGGTCCGCCCTGCCGATCTCGGCGTAATGGGTCCGGCCGTCGACGCCATCCACGACCAGGTAAAATCGGTCATTGATCTCGTCAGACAGCCCGCGCGCCACCACGCGGCCAACGAGAGGCTTTGTCTTCGGATCGGCTGGGTCATAGATCGCGTAATCGGTTGCACTGCACGTAATGCCCTTCTCGGCCATCTCCCGATGCAGGGTCCGGATGATGTCGCCGAGCTCGCCCATGCGGCGCAAGGTCGGCTCGAGTTCCGGCGACAGCTGCCAGTCGCCAGTTTGGATATCTTCGGCCAGACCCAATCGTTTCAGCTTTTGCAGCCGACCCGCACGCAATGCTTGCTGGAACGGATCGCGACGGGCCGACGGCTTCACGATGCCGTTCTCGTCCACGTCCCTGAGCAACCTGCGGTCGATGCTGGTGAACCGCTCCTGTTCGACCTCCTTCCGCAAACGGTCCTCGATCTCAAGATCGGTGCGTGGACCCAGATCGAACGTGACGATCTCGGCGGCGCGTTCGCGGATACCGTGGGAGATGTATTCGCGGGCGATGACGAGATCGGCACCTTGGTCGTCCTTCCCCCGCACCACGATATGCGTGTGTGGATGGCCGGTGTTGAAGTGATTGACCGCCACCCAGTCGAGTTTCGTTCCCATATCCTGCTCCATCTGCACCATCAGCCGGCGAATGACAGGTTTCAGATCTTGGTACTGGTCGGCATCCTCGGCCGAGACAATGAAGCGGAACTGGTGGCGGTCACCGCCGCAGCGGTCGAGAAACGCTCTGCCGTCCACGCCGTCATGTTCGGCGTTGTAAAGCTCGCCGGGTTGTCCTTCGCGTGTGACGCCGTCCCGCTGGATATAGCGCAGATGCGCCTTGGCGGCGGCCAGGCCCTTGCCGGCGAGCCTGGCAATGCGTGACTTGGTAACGACGCGGCGCTGCCGGTAAGCGGCATAACGGTCGCGCGAAGCGAGCACGCGCGCGATTCCCGATCCGCGGCCGATCCGGCCACCCTGAAACTTGCTTCCCTTCCCTCTGCCGCCGCCCGCCAGATTGGATGCGTGCAAGACACGTTGCAGATAGGTCCGCTCGCGTGGACTGCGTGGGTAACCGACTTTGCCGAGATGCGGTTCGAAGTCGTCGTCGCGCATGGCGTCGCTCTTTCCGTTTCAGCGGCATCAGCGCGCCACCAACACCCAATCGCAATCGGTGCCATTCGTCATAGTTGATTCAGAGGCTTGTGAGCGCTTGGCACCATGCAGCTCCTCCATTGGTGCCAAAAATTTCGATGTGCAGACTGGAAAACGGCGCCACTTGGTGCCGGAGCTTTTCTCTTGCCTTCGCGCCATGGCTTTCACTTCGCTGATTCTCAGTGCGTCTTCGTGACTTTCGGTGATGGGCTACCACGCAGGCTTTGACAGCGGAACAAACAGACCATTGTTGTTCTGCGGCGCCGATGGAGCCGGATTTACGATCGCATGTGTGCTTTCGAGCATGAAGAACAATGGGGAAGTGGATGGCTTCTTGAGCGGTAAATTCGCGTTGTCCTGCTTGGCAACAGCCAAGTCCCGAGCCGCTACACCACCTGGTATGATGCGATTCACATAGGCCAATGTCGCCTTCGGCAATGACCATCCGTGCCGGAGAAACGCTTCAAACCGGCCCGGTCCTGCATAATAGGCGGCGAACAGATCAGGGTAGCCGTAGCGCTCGAACATGGTGCGCAGATAGGCGGTTCCGGCCATGATATTGGTCCGAGGGTCGTAGGGATCAGGACCAAGTTCGTACTGGCGCCGCATGTCCGCGAAGGTGCCGGGCATGAGCTGCATGAGCCCCATGGCGCCCGCAACAGACGTTATGGGCTCGCCGTTCAGCGTGGTTCGGCCACCACTTTCGGCGCCCATGACGGCGGCAATCCAGTCTTCGGGAACGCCAAAACGGACCGAGGCACGGGCGATGATCGGCTGCCATTGCACAACGGTCGGCGCCTTCATCGGCTGTGCGGCGCACAAAATGCAAACGACTGCAGCGCTCATGGACGCCATAGCAGCCTCAACTTGCCAAGGATGGCGCTTCGCTCGACAGGTCCGAAATAGCGCCCGTCGAAGGAGTCCGGCACGTCGGCCATCAGGAGAAACACCTCACCTCGACCAAGAGCACGACAGCCGTACCAGGCCGGAAGCGGGCGGTGGTGCGTATCGAATGCGAGGCGGATCGCAACGGCACGGTCGTCGATCAAAATGCGGTTTCCGATGCTGCAAATGCGGTCTCTCTCGAGCGCCGCGATGCGTTTGACGAGCGGTACATGCTCGGGCAGATAGCCGCGGTTCGCCGCGAGTTGGCGTGCGCTCGCAGGTGGCTCTGCCAGCACGAGTTCGCCGATGCGGAGCGGTTCGGCGGGGGACACGGCGTAAAGACCGACCGGCGCGCTCGCGGTCACATTCCAGACAAGACATGGCGATTTTGCCGCAAATATGGAGGCTATCGCCAGGCTCGTTGCGGTGAGAATCGCTCGACGTGAGGCCATGTCAGCGTGCCCGCGAGGCCGACCACGCATCGAGGTCGTCGATGTGATAGAAGATGTTGCGGCCATGCCGGCGGTATCTGGGGCCGGTTCCGTGCTTGCGCATCCGTCCGAGTGTGTAGGGATTGAGATGTAGGTAGTGGGCTGCCTCTTTCGTACTCAAGAAAGGACTCCCCTTCTTTGCACGCATGACCCGAAGATTTGTTTCGTCGAGATTCTTGTCGCCCATCGCTGTGATTCACGCCTGTCGTTCATTGCAGACCGTGATTGTTAGAGGCGCAGAAACCGGCGCGGGACCGGAAGATTGCGGGCGGGCGCAATTTGCCGGAGTGCTAATGAGCGGCAGCAAACCCCCGCGCCGGTGGACGACGCGGGGGCGCTGCGGGATATCAGTCGGCCGGATTCCAGATGACGGCGAAGACATCCTCATCGTCCTGACCGGCAGCTTTGCCGAGATTGGCGTAGAGCTTCTTGGGCCCGAAAGCGGGATCGCAAAGGCTCAGGCTCACATACTCCTTGCCCGAGGCTTCGCCGGTGCGGCACCAGGCCGCCCCTATTTCCGTCCCACGTGAGTACACCCGAAAGTCGGGTTGCTTGTCGCCGTTCTTTGCGGAGTTCGGCAGGATATCGATCGGCGCCTTCACCGACAACGTCTTGAGAGAACCGTGATAAGCTCCGTCCTTACCGCGCGTCACATGTCCGATGGCTGGCATAGTTGCCTCCGTTTGAAGTCGCGGGAGACCATTCTCCCTTGCGATGGCGTAACCGCTCATGGGCGCTCTGGATGACCGGCGAACCTGAAGGGCCGCAGCACCGCGAAG
>JAGWVX010000196.1 GCA_018970685.1 Alphaproteobacteria bacterium
CTCTGGGCCAAGCAACTCGCCGCGTTCAAAGCGCATGTGGAGAAGAGGCGGTGACCTCGCGCATTCTTGTTTCCCTACGCGTCAGGGCCACACCGCAGCGCGCGTTCGATGTATTCGTGGGGGAGATCGATCGGTGGTGGGAGCCGAATGACCTTTTCCGCTTCACGCCACGCGGCCCCGGCACACTTGCGTTCGAACCCAATCTGGGCGGCAGGCTCACCGAGACGCAAGCCGACGGCAACGTCTTCGAGATCGGACGCATCGTCGTGTGGGAGCCCGGGGCGCACCTCGCCTTCACATGGCGGCAGGCCAGCTTCGCGCCCGATCAAATCACGCGCGTGGACGTCCGCTTCGAGCCGGTGGGTGAGGAAACGCGCGTAACCGTCGAGCACACCGGCTGGGACACCGTGCCTCAGGACCATGTGGCCCGCCATCATTTCCCGGACGACGTCTTCTTGCAGCGGCACGGCGAATGGTGGCAAAAATTGCTGGCGCGTCTCACCCGTTTCATGTGATATCAAGCAGACCGATGCGTAAGCTTGTTCTCGAAGGCATCACAAGCGCTGACCTATTTGCCTCCTGACTAGAGATTGTACATGGAAACGAAGGGGGAGTTTTGGCGCATTTCGGCCGCAGTCCGAACGGCAGGACGCGGTCGCAAGAGGGCAGGGAGAGGCGCGCGCGTCAGCGCACTCGCCGTGCTCGCGACCCCTCCCCGAAATTCGCAAGGCGAATTTCGACGCTCGGCTGCTGGTACAGCCTCAACCCTCAAGGGGAGCGCGGAACATTATTCCGCAAACGGATTTTTCGAGGTGCGCAGGACCATGCGGATCGGCGTACCCTCGAGGTGGAAGTTTTCGCGCAGCCCATTCGTCAGGTACCGCAGATAGGCATCCGGCAGGGCATTCAGCTGATTGCCGAACAGCGCGAAAGTCGGCGGCCGGCTCTTGGGCTGCGTCATGTACCGGATACGCACACGACGCCCATGGATGGCGGGCGGGGCGTGGCGCGACAAGGCGTCCTCCAGAAAGCGGTTCAGCGTCGCCGTCGGGATGCGCGTGTTCCAGGCGCGGTCCGCCGCCAGCACCGCCGGCAGCAGGCGCTCGATGCCTTCGCCGGTCACCGCCGAGACCGCAATCAGCGGCGCGCCGGCAACCTGCGGCAAGAGCCGATCAACCTTCTCCCGCAGTTTGCCGATACCGCCCGCGCGCTGCTCGATCAAATCCCATTTGTTGGCGGCGAAGACCACGGCGCGTCCCTCACGGGCAATCAAATCTGCGATCACCAAGTCCTGCTTTTCGAAGGCGGCGGCAGCATCGATCACCACCACGACGCAGTCGGCGAAGCGCACGGCTGCGAGCGTCGAACCGACGGACATTTCCTCCAGCGTATGGCCGGCGACACGCGCCCGTTTGCGCAGACCGGCGGTGTCGTGCAGCAGAATCTCGCGCCCCTCCGCCTGCCAGCGCACGGCGATGGCGTCGCGGGTGATGCCCGCTTCCGGTCCCGTCAGCGCCCGTTCGCTGCCGAGCAGATGGTTGAACAGGCTTGATTTGCCGACGTTCGGCCGCCCGACGATGGCAAGACGCAGCGGCTTGTCTACACTGTCTTCTTCCTCGGCCGCGTCCTGTTCGACGAACGGTGCCAGGGCGTCGACCAATTCCTCGAAACCCAAGCGATGCTCCGCCGAAATCGCGATCGGTTCGCCGAAACCGAGACTCCAAGCTTCATGAACACCCGCCTGCGACTGACGACCCTCACATTTGTTGGCCGCGAGCAAAACCGGTTTGCCCGAGCGGCGCAAAGCCTGCGCCACGATCTCGTCGGCGGTCGTGACGCCTTCACGGCCGTCGATCAGGAACAGGCAGACGTCGGCGTCGGCGATCGCGGTCATCGTTTGCGCAGTCATCCGCGCGGCGAGGCTTTCTTTTTCGCCTTCGGCGATGCCGGCGGTGTCGATCAGTCTGAGCGCCAGCGGTCCAAGCGTCGCGTCCACTTCGCGCCGGTCGCGGGTGACGCCCGGCGTATCATGCACCAGCGCCAGCTTGCGGCCGGCCAGCTTGTTGAAAAGCGTCGACTTGCCGACGTTCGGCCGACCGACGATAGCGAGTGTAAGCGGCATGGCACGCTTTCAAGCTCATTGCCGCCCACGCCTCAGCGCAGTGCGACAAGTTCCGCATCATTGGTCAGGATATAGATCGTGCCGTTGGCGACAACCGGGGCAATATAAGCGCCGTCCGGAATGTCGATTTGGCCGAGCAGTTCGCCGGTATAGGGCGAAATCGAGACCGCGGTGCTATGTGACGACACCAGGATCAATCGATTAGAAACCAGCACCGGCCCCGACCAAACGATGGGGTCGCTGCTGGTATCGCCGGGATCCGTCCAACGCGGCAGCTGGTGAATCCACTTCACGCGGCCTTCCTTGCGCGTCAGGCACATCAGCTGCGAGTCCGTGGTCACCACATAGATGAAGTCGCCTGCCGTCCAAGGTGTCTGGATGCCGCCGATATCGCGCGACCACTGCCGGTCGCCGGTACCGAGCTGGATCGCCGCCATGACGCCGGAATGGCTGATTGCGAAAACCAAGTCGCGGTCGACCACCGGCCGTCCGGCGATGTCGTCGATTTCGGTCAGGGCCGTCAGATTGCCAGAACGCGTCAGCATGTCGTTCCACGCCGGACGGCCGTTCTGCACCCGCAGCGCATAGATTTCGCCGGAGGTGTAGGGCGCGATGACGAATTCGCCGGCCACCGCGGCGCTGGTGCTCTCCAGAATGCCGGCGGACTCGGCGATACCCTGATGATCCCACAATTCGCGGCCGTTGCTTTCGGCAAAGGCGTGGAAATGATTGTCCTGCGAAGAGACGAAGACACGTCCACCGTTGGCGACCGGCGCGTTGACGATGGGAACGGCGATATTGACGCGCCAAAGAATCTTGCCGCTCGCCGGATCGAGCGCCAACACGTCGCCGAAGCCGGTGGAGACGAACAGCCGTCCGTCGTCGAAAGCGACGCCGCCGCCAAAGCCCGTGGTCGCGTCGACCTTCGTGTCCTCGCCGAACGCGCCGAACGTCAGCATGTTCAGCAGAGATTGATGTCCCGGCGGCGCCATACTGACGTGCCAGAGTTCTTCGCCCGTGTTGGCGTTGAATGCGAAGACGCGGGCGCGGGCGTCCAGCGTGTAAACCCGTCCATCTGCGACGACCGGCGGCGCCGTCACCCGCGAGTCCGTGCCCGATCCGTCGCCGGCGTCTGCGTCCCATATCTGCTGGAGCGGTCCGGACGCTTCGAGGTGATACATGGCGTTGTCGGCATAGCCGCCCGGTTCCGGCCAATTCTTGTTGAGATAAGGCGGCGGTAGAACGACGGGCGTATTCTTCAGCGTCGGGTCCGGCCGGAGCGATTCATCCGAGGCCATTATCGAGATGCGCTGACCCTTGAGCTTGGACTTCGTCGGCCCGCTGAACCAGTTGCCCATGTTGCCGAATACGCTGCACCCGCCAAGCAGCAGCGCTGCGGCGACGATGACCGCCACGGAACGGAACGAACGCGACGTCATTTGGGCGTATTTCCTTTCTGAACACTGGCATTGGCGGGCGCCGCCGGCGGCGGCACGGTTCCGTAGTTCGCCCCGCCGCCTGTGCGGATGAAGGACGACATGGCGTCGGCACGCTGACGCAGCGTGTTCGGCGCGGCCGGCTCGTTCGCCAAGCTCTCATATTCGCTTTGCGCCAGCTTCAGTTTTCCATCCCGGAAGTCGCAATAGGCGAGAATCTCTTGCGCCATGAACCGCCAGCCGGATTTCGGATCGGTCAGCGGAGCGAGCAGCGTCTGCAGGTCGCTCTTGGAAGAGGTGTCGGCCGTCGCCCAAGCGGCGCGGATGCGCGCTATATCGCCCAGCGCCGACGAATCGTTATCGGCAATGATCTTGTAGAGCGCGACGGCTTGAGCGGTCTTGCCGTCGGCCAGCAGCGCATCCGCCTCGGACAGTTTGGCCGTCGATGCGTATCCGCTCGGCGCGTCCTTGACGATCTTCGCAAAAAGCTCGGTGGCTTCGGCCGCCTTGCCGCTGTTGCTCAGCTGCATAGCCTGGGCATAGGCGGCGGACGCCTTCAGCTGCTGCGCCGCCTCGTAGTGCTGCCACAGCTTGAAGCCGGCCACGCCGACGACGATCACCGCCACGCCGGCGATGATATAGTCGCCGTACTGCTTCCAGAGTTTTTCGAGCCGTTCGCGGCGAACGTCCTCCTCGACTTCGCGGAAGATGTCGGACACGGGAATTCCTTTCAGGGGCTGGACAGGACACAAGGCCTTGACCGGGCGTGTTAATTAGCCCGCGCGGGCGCGGATGGCAACTTGCCGCTATTTCATGTGCTTAGGCGATGCGCTTCATGCTGTAGACGTTCTCCTTACCCGGGAAGGTCCGAGCCCGGACGTCGGTCGCATAGGCTTTCACAGCGGCTTCGATATCGGCGCCCAGGCTGGCGTATTGGCGCACGAATTTGGGAGGATTGGGGTTCAACCCCAGCATGTCCTCCATGACCAGAATCTGTCCATCGCATTGAGCCGAGGCTCCGATGCCGATGGTCGGTATGGCGATCTGGTGGGTAATCTTGGCAGCCAGAGGCTCGGCCATGCCCTCCAGCACGACGGAGAAGGCGCCCGCCTCGGCCACGGCCTTGGCGTCGGCCTCGATGGCCGGCCATTCCGCCTCGGTGCGGCCCTGGGTCTTGAAGCCGCCGAAAATCTGGATCCGCTGCGGCGTCAGCCCGATATGGCCCATCACCGGAATGCCGCGCTCCGTCAGATAATGCACGGTTTCGGCCATGCGCGAACCGCCCTCCAGTTTCACCGCCTGGCAACCGGTCTCCTGGATCACGCGCGCCGCATTGCGGAACGCGACCTGCGGCGATTCTTCGTAGGAACCGAACGGCATATCGACGGTGACAAGGGCGTGCTTGGAGCCACGCATCACGGCCTGGCCGTGCAGGATCATCATATCGAGCGTTACGCCCAGCGTGGTCTCCATGCCGTGCATGACCATGCCGACGCTGTCGCCGACGAGCATGAGATCGACATGCTGATCGAGCAAGCGGGCAGTGTGGGCGTGGTAGCAGGTCAGGCAGACGACAGGCTTGGCGTTCTTGTGCGCGATGATCTCGGGCACGGTGACGCGCTTGGTTTCGACGACGACGGACATGGGCGTCTCCGTGTTGTTCTCTCCCGCTTCGGGGGGAGGTGGTCTCAGGCGAACCGAAAGGGCGTCAGGACTATAGCCGATGCTGCACCCGCGAACGAGTGCGGCCATTTCGGCCTGTCCCCCCTCTCTCACCAAAGTCGAATTCGAATAGGCTTTTTTGCCAGCAAGGGGTTGAATCCATTCGATAATGCGGTTCTATTTTTGCGGCATTTTCCGGCCTTGAAGCAACCCGAGCGTCAGCCTTCGACGGCAGCGAATGCATCCCGGTACGCACGCCAATATTCGCTTGGCCGGATGCGGCCATTGGGTCAGCCTTGGTCATACGACAGATGTAGGACTAAATTCAGGATTTCAAGGGCGGGCTGAGAGAAATTTCGCGCCTAACTGGCGTGCCAGCCCCGCGAGCGCGATAAGCTGCCGACCCGAAGTGGGCACCGTCACCGCAGCCAGTTCTCGACCTTGAGCGATTTTATCCGCGCGAATTCACGTTCGTTGTCGGTGACAAGTGTCGCGCCCAGCGCCAGCGCGTGCGCGGCGATGAGCATGTCGTTGGCGCCAACGGGTGTCCCCTGCTTTTCGAGTCTCGCCCGCAATTCCGCATATATTTTGTCTGCGGGCGCACGGAAGGGGAC
>JAGWVX010000197.1 GCA_018970685.1 Alphaproteobacteria bacterium
GCTGTCGACGCGGTACCTGTGCCCTGGTCTCAGAGCCAGGTAATACCAGACATAAGCCTCGACGGGGTCTCTGAAGCTGGGATCCTTCGCGTAGATATCGCCGAGCTTGATTTGCGAAAAGAAGTCATCCTGCCGCCAGGCTGCTTTCCGCCACACCTCGACGGCGTCTTCCAAGGCCAGACTCTGTTTGGTCTGGTAACCGTCGGCGTAATCGGCGAGAGCTCGCGTTACGTAGGGAGGCAGCGTCAGGGCGCAACACGCCAACGCGGCCGCCAGCACTGCCAATCGGATCGCACGAAACTGCTTACCCACCCCGGCACTACGTTTACCGGTTAACGGTAACGGCGCGCCACGCTTGGTACCCGCCACACCAACCCCCACACCCCGACTCGGCACCACAAACCGAGTATCAACACTTTGTTAACTATTAACATTTTGCAGTAGCATTTACCACGCAAAATATACCGGCCTTCCGACTTCAGCCGATGCCTGATTGTTGATGGTTAAGACGCTGTTGGCCGTGCCAAAGGAGTAGCTTGCGCGGCACCGCCCGTCACCAGTTGTACAAGGTGCCGTCTTCCAGGCGGTTGACCGGCAGATAAGCGCGTTTGTAGGGATATTTGGCGGCCTCTTTCTCGTCGATGTCGACGCCCAGCCCCGGCGCTTCGCCGGGATGCATATAGCCGTCGTTGTAGCTGTAGGCGTGCGGAAACACCGTCTCGGTCACGGGCGCGTGACGCATGTGTTCTTGCACACCGAAGTTCGGGATCGACAGATTAAAATGCAGCGCCGCGCCCATGGTGATCGGCGAGAGGTCGGTGGCGCCATGGCAGCCCGTGCGCACATTATAGAGATCGGCGAGGGAGGCGATCCGGCGCAGATGGGTGATGCCGCCGGCATGCACGACGGTGGCGCGTATGTAGTCGATCAACTGCTCTTCGATCAGCTGTTTGCAGTCCCAGATGGAATTGAAGACCTCACCGACGGCAAGCGGCGTCGTGGTGTGCCGGCGGATCAAACGGAAGGATTCTTGATTTTCCGCTGGCACGGCGTCTTCCAGCCAGAACAAGCGGAATGGCTCCAAATCCTTGCCCAACCGCCCCGCTTCAATCGGGGTCAGGCGGTGATGTGCGTCGTGCAGAAGATGAACGTCCCAGCCCAGCTTGCTGCGCCCGGCCTCGAACAAAGCGGGCAGGGAACGCATGTATTTTTCGGTCGACCACAGGTTTTCGGTCGGGATGTCGGCGTCCGCCGGTTCGTAGGGTTTCTTGTCTTTCGGTACGCCATAGGTCGATTTCAAGCCGGGAACGCCCGCTTGCAGGCGTACAGCCTTGTAGCCCTGGGCTAAGTATCCGTGCGCCGCTTCGATGGTTTCGTCGATGGTCACGCCGTTGGCATGGCAATAGACCATAACGCCGTCGCGACTGGCGCCGCCGAGCAGCTGATAGAGGGGGAGCCCCGCCACCTTCCCCTTGATGTCCCACAGCGCCATATCGACGGCGGCGATCGCCGACATGGTGACCGGACCGCGCCGCCAATAGGCGCCGCGATAAAGATATTGCCAAGTGTCCTCGATTCTATGCGCGTCGCGTCCGATCAGACAGGGCACAATGTGATCGTTGAGATAGCTGGCGACCGCCAGTTCGCGCCCGTTCAGCGTCGCGTCGCCGACGCCGTAGATGCCGTCCTCCGTCTCCAGTTTCAGCGTGACGAAGTTGCGGCTCGGGCAGGTCACGATGACCTTGGCGGCTTTGATCTTGGACATGGAAAATCACCTCGTGACGGTGAGAACGGCCTTCTTCAGATCGACCGAGTTCGGCCCAGCCATGATATCGAAATCGCCCGGCTCGACCACACGTTTCATCTGCATGTTCCAAAACGACAGCTGGCGCGGCGTCAGTGTAAACGTCACGGTCCGAGTCTCTCCCGGGTTCAAGGTCACGCGTTTGAAGCCCTTGAGCTCCTTGACGGGTGTCGTGGTCGAGCTGACAAGGTCGTGAATGTAGAGTTGGACGACTTCATCGCCTGCCCGCGTTCCGGTATTCGTAACGTTGACCGAGACGTCGACAGACCCGTCTATCTTGATCGTCTTGGACGACAGCACCGGCGCACTAATATCGAAGGTCGTGTAGCTGAGGCCCCAGCCGAACGGATAAAGCGGCTCCGTGGTACCCCACAGATAGCCGCGCCGCGCGCTGGGCTTGTAGTCGTAGAACATCGGCAGCTGGCCTACGGAGCGCGGAATGGTGATCGGCAGCTTGCCGCCAGGGTTGGTGTTCCCGAAGAGCACGTCGGCCATCGCAGTTCCGGTTTCCTGACCGAGATACCAGCCTTCGATCAGCGCATTGGCTTTTTGGGAGATCTCGTCCACCGCCAAGGGGCGGCCGTTGATGAGCACGACGATCACCGGCTTGCCGAGCGCGAACATCGCGTCGGCCAGCTCCTCCTGCTGGCCAACCAGTTTCAAGTTGTCCCGGTCGCCGAGATGACTGTTGGCCCAGGCTTCGCGGCTGGTCATCTCGTTGCCGCCGATCACCAGGACGATCTCGTCGGCGTCCTGCGCCACTTTGACGGCGTCAGCGATGCGTTCCTCGTTCTTCTTCGGATCGGCCAGTTCGTCTTCATCCTGCGCCCAGACGTCGTCCTTGGTGATCTTGACGCCTTCGGAATAGACGACCTTTACCTTGTCGCCGGTCAGCAACTGAATGCCCTGCAAGATGCTGATCTCTCGGCGCGGCTTGTTGGAATAGCCGCCGAGATGCACTGCGGCGGCGTTCGGCCCGATCACGGCGAGGGTTTTGATCTTGCTGGCATCGAGCGGCAAGGTGCCGTCGTTCTTCAGAAGAATGACGGCCTTCTGCGCCGCCTTCAGTGCCAAGGCATCGGCGTCCGCGCTGTCGGTGAGCGCCTCGGCCTTGTCGGCGTTGGCATAGGGACGCTCGAACAGCCCGGCCTCAAACTTCATCGTCAGGATGCGCCGGACACTGTCGTCAATCTCGCTCACCGGCACCTTTCCGGTGTGTACGGCGGCAACCAGCGTCTTGTAAGCGTCGCCGTCCGGCAGGTCTTCGTCCACGCCCGCGTGCAACGCTTCGATCGCGGCATCGGCATAGTTCGCGGCGACATGGTGGAGGTCGGCCAGTTGTTCGATGCCGTCATAGTCGCTGTTCACTGCGCCTTTGAAACCCCACTCACCGCGCAGCACATCGTGCAGCAGCCAATAGTTCTCGTGCGATGGCACGCCGTCGATTTCGTTATAGGAGGCCATCAGGTTACGGATATTGGTTTCACGGACGGCGGCTTCGAACGGCGGAAAGAAGATTTCCCGCAACGTGCGTTCGCCGATGTTCGCCGGTCCGACGTTGATACCGTTTTCGGGCCAGCCATGGCCCGTGAAATGTTTTAGCGTCGCGAAGACCTTGCCGGGTGCGAGCGGGAGTTTGTTGCCTTGATAGCCCTTGATGGCGGCGACGCCCATGCGGCTGACAAGATAAGGGTCCTCG
The DNA here is from genome assembly GCA_018970685.1 of Alphaproteobacteria bacterium. Lineage (GTDB taxonomy): Bacteria > Pseudomonadota > Alphaproteobacteria > Micropepsales > Micropepsaceae > Rhizomicrobium. The sequence goes on from JAGWVX010000197.1 coordinate 3,504, forward strand.
CCGAAGGTCTCTTCGGTGCGGCCCCAGCGTGGGTCGCGCACCACGTCGACGACGGGAGCAAGAACCTGCGAAACGCCGCGAACCGCAGCTTCGCGTGCCGCGACGGAATCGATTTGGGTGATCAGCTCGGGGTCCCAGGTGCTCGCTTCCGCGATCGCCTGCGGAAAGCTGGTGGCGTCGGGCGCCACATAGCCGTGGAGGGCTTCTTCGTGGAAGAGAACCGGGATGCCGAGACGCGTATCTTCGATCGCCCAATGCTGGACGGCATTCACAAGCTCCACGGTCGCGCGCGGTCCGCGGCCTGGCGCCACGCCGGCCCCCTTGAGATCGGACGGTCGCGCAAACAAGCCGAAGCCGTTGGGAAACAGCTTGGAGGCCTTCGCCGGATCGAACTGATAGTTGGCATCAAACATGTCGACTTTTTGGTTCCAGACGCAGAGCATCTGGTCAACCTTCTCTTCCAGCGTCATGCGCGCAAGAAGGTCGTCGACACGCGCGGCAATCGGCGCAGAGGCATTTTTGTAAAGTGGCATGCCGCCAAGCATCCTGGGCTCGGTTTTCTTCGCGAGCGTCCTGTGAGCCACGACATGATGTTTAGCCGACGCGGCCGGAACCGAGGCATCGGAGCATGGAGCACTCAGAAACAAACCTATAACCGCTGCGCCGATGACGAATTTCATCGCACTCCGAAAGTCGCTCGTGAGCTTCATGGCTGCATTTCCCCTTGGTTTCGGCATGCCGATGGATTGCAACCGACGGATGCCCCAAACTTGCTTTTCTTGGTAACGCTACCAAAATACCGACGATGAGGTATTATTGTCAAAGACTAGTCCGGGACCAGTCCGTGTTTCGTTATCGCTAATGGCATCGGTATCAAGATAATTGTGGCCACGCGCTCTGGCCCGCGGTGCCTTGAGGCGCGACGTATCCATCGTGCGCAGCAGGCGCTGTTGCCGCAGCGCAGCATATGTTGCAAAGGCAAATCATGGGCGGGTCGGGCGGAGGTTCATTAGTGATGGCAGTCTTCCTTTTGCCCGGAAATATCGGCGGAAAGGACAGTGTCGGGCGCGGGGCTAGGCATCACGCCTATACGATTAAGCTGGGAACCGCGGCAATCACCCACGGAATATGCACGGCACAGCGAGCCAGCGCCGATTGGACGGAGTTCAACACATTGCTCCTCTTGATAGCCCATTTATCCCGGTCCATCGTTTTTCTACTTTTTTCCGCCCGCGAAGCGACACGTGGTTGAGCGCGAGACATGAGGACGGTACCGCTCCCAATTCAGAACTGTAAAGAGAAATGGTGAAAGGGCAAGGAATGTTCGTGCATTTTTCGACGGAAATGCTGTCGCGCCGCGCGTCTACGACAGGATGGGAAGCGTTCCGACGGTTTGGCCAAACAGTCGAATCCGTGCGACGGCGACTATCGGCCGAGGCTATTGCGCGAGGCGATAGCCGACGCCTTTCGCTCTGCGGCCGCACGGCGTCGATGAAATTCGGATAGGAGAGGAAGTAATGGCTTTGGAAACCAACCGACGTCAGGTGCTGGGCGGCGCGGCGGCGGCCGCAACAACCGCAGGATTGACCGGCATGGCCTTCGCACGTCGCCGGCCGTATCGCGTTGGAGCCATCGGGTGCGGCTGGATGGGCAAGGTCAATCTTTACGCGCTTATGCAGGTGGCGCCGGTCCAAATCGCCGCTTTGTGCGACGTCGACCAGCACATGCTGGAAGATGCCCGCGTGCGCGTCATGGCGTTTCCAGATTCGCTGTTGAAGCAAACCCACGAGCCCGAGCTTTATCACGACTACCGTGCGATGCTGGCCAGGCACAAATTCGACATCGTCATCATCGGAACGCCCGATCATTGGCACGCCTTACCAGCCCTGGTTGCGATGAAAGCCGGCGCGCACCTCTATCTCGAAAAGCCAGTGACCGTCGACGTTATCGAGGGGCAGGCACTGGTCGCCGCGACCAGAGTTCACAATCGCGTGGTCCAGGTTGGCATGCAACGGCGTACGACGTCCTGTCACATCGAAGCGCGCGACAAAGTCGTTCGCGCCGGCTTGCTCGGAAAGGTCGGATATGTAGAAACCTTCGGCTATTATCACCAGCGCCAGAAGGGTTTCCCGCCGCAGATACAGCCCCCCAGCTATCTTGATTGGGATTTCTACTGCGGTCCGGCGCCGTTGATGCCATATCACCCGAACGTACACCCGATAAACTGGCGGTCCTTCCGGGAGTTCGGAAACGGCTACATTGCCGATCTTGGCGTGCAT
>JAGWVX010000198.1 GCA_018970685.1 Alphaproteobacteria bacterium
GCGCGCCGAGGCCCGCCCGCGGCGCGTCATGACATTCAGATCCGTGACCGGGCCGTCCGCGACACCGGCGTTGACGGGAACATCGCCGGGAAATTCCACCGGAGGAGAACCGGGCGACAATTCCAGCGGCGGCCGTCCCGTAATCTCGAGCCGCAAACGCCCCTCCAGCACCGCCAGCCGGCGGTCGATATTCGCGAAGAGCGAAAACGGCCCGTCGCCGGCGACGCGAGCCATGCTGACGCGCCAAGCGAAGCTGTCGAGGCCCGAGCCCTCGGGATACACGGCGATTTCCGCCGTGACGCCGAGACCGTTTTTCCACGCCATAAGTTGGTGTTCATCGGCACGAATGATATGAAGCACGCGACGAGTTTTGCCTCCAACGGCCTATGCTTTCGCGCCGGCCACAAGCCTATGACTTATCCGAGTCCGCGTCGAACCACAGCCTGATGTGACTCAGCCCGTCCTTTCCTCCCGACTCGACGATCAATAAGAGAGAAAGCTTTCCGGGACCGTACCACGTGCACACCGGCTCATTGCCGACGTTCTTGCCGCAACTTTGCAGGACAAAGTTCGCCGGCAGCGCGGCGGCGACCGCTTCCTTGGCCGCTTCAAGCTGTGCGTCCGGCGCATCGACGAAATTCGACGAGTAGCATTCGAAAGAACTCATGAACTTGCGGCAATACGGCAGGGATTCGCCGTAAACCGGCGCGACATCGAAGAACATATTGTCGTCGGTGTGCACGGACGGGATGTTGTCGTATTTGGACGGCGCGCCCGCCACGGCGGCGTCCAAGAAGTGCGCGATCGAGGGCCCGAGCGGGGAATAACGGATATGCGGCGCAAGCGAAAAGCCGAGATAGAGCGTGCGCATCTTGCGTTTTCCAACCGGATTGCCGATGTCCAGCTCCAGGATCTGCCGGCCCTGCTTCCATTGTATGCCGCTGTCGCTGCCGGTCTTCGACCACCCGGAAAAACCTTGCGTGTCCGCCGCCTGCTCGACGTCCGCGCGCCGCGCCGCCAGCTCCGCGTCGGGGATCGGTTTGAGCGTACAGAACAGCGCCTTCGGCATGCCGTCCGCTTGGTCGAGATAGGTGACCACACATTGCTCAAACGACGGACCAAAGGGCTTCACGAGGTTCATGCCCGTCTTCGCGTCGGGCGTCGTAGCGATATTGGTAAAGTCGGTGGGCGCCTCGTTCAGCGCCGTGCCGATCAGCGCGGCGATGTCCGCCTTAAACGTCGAGGTCTTCGTTGCGCCAAAGGCAACGGACGGAAGCGTTGCGGCCAGACAAAGGACCGCGCCAAACACGAGACGTTTCGACATTCTCCCCCGCCGAGCAACAGTCACCGCGCCTGTGTAGCACATCCCGCGAGACTTATCGACGCGCGACCCTTCAAAAATACAAACCGATGTTCTGTTCGAAAGTCACCCCTCCGCGGGCGATCTTATCCAGGTACGCCGGTCGATACCGCGCACAAAGCGAAAGCCGATATGTTTCGACGGGCGCAACTCGAAGCCGGCGCCCGCCGGAAGATAGCCCCGAGCTCGGCGGCAAAGTAGTCGCCGGCGCGCGCGCCGATACGAACGTCGTAGCTATGCATGCCGAGAAAACGGACAGCCACATGCACGCCAAGACCAAGACCCAGATGGCGATGAACCACAAGACGTCCGGGTCCATGACATCGCATCATAAAGACAGCAAACACACGAAGTAGATTTCTTCGGCGCCTTACGGCGTCTTGCTGTACGCCTTGTCGCGCATCGTCACCAATTCTTCCGCCGTGCTGGGATGCAGCGCGATGGTCGCGTCGAATTGGGCCTTGGTGGCGCCCATCTTAAGCGCGACGGCGACGACCTGCACGATCTCCGCGGCGTCCGGTCCGAAAATGTGGCAGCCGAGAACCTTGTCCGTTTTCCGATCAGCGATCAGCTTTATCATCGTGCGGTCGCCGCTCTCGGCCAGTGTCCGGCGCAGCGGGCGGAAATTGGATTTGTAGACGTCGATGCCGTGGCCGCGCTCCAGCGCCTGCGCCTCCGTGAGACCGACGGTGCCGATCTCCGGCGTGGAGAACACGGCGGTCGGCACCAGCTCGTGATCCGGGCGCGACGGCGTGCCGTCGAACACCGTCTTCACGAAGCACATCGCCTCGTGAATGGCGACGGGCGTCAGCGCCAGGCGGTCGGTGACGTCCCCGACGGCATAGATGTTCTCGACATTGGTGCGCGAATAAGCGTCCACTTCGATGCGCCCGCGCTTGCCGATGCTGACGCCGGCGCTTTCCAGACCGAGACCTTCGCTGTTCGGTTCACGCCCGATGGCGAGCATAACCTGATCGGCGGCGAGCGCCTTTCCCCGGTTGGTCCGTACATGAAGCTCGCCTGCACGCCGCTCGATCTTGGTGAAGACGCTGTCGGTGAGCACGGAAATGCCGCGCCGCGCCATCGAGGCATGCAAGGCATCGCGCAGATCGTCGTCGAAGCCGCGCAGAATTTTCGGCCCGCGATAGACCAGCGTGGTCTCGACGCCCAAACCGTGGAAGATGTGCGCGAACTCGACTGCGATGTAGCCGCCGCCGCCGATCACGATGCGCTTGGGCATCTGCTTGAGATCGAACACTTCGTGCGAGGTGATGCAATGCTCCGCACCTTGCGCACCGGCAAGATCGCGCGACGGCCGCCCGCCGGTAGCGATCAGAATCTTGTCGGCGGTGGCGACGCGACCGCTGGAAAGATGCACCGTGTGCGCATCCACAAGTGTCGCACGCTCGTAGAACACGGCGCCGCCGTTACCCTCGACGGCTTTCAGATACAGGCCCTCAAGACGGGAAATCTCCTTGTTCTTGTTGGCGACCAGGGTCGGCCAGTCGAACGAGACCTCCCCCACGGTCCATCCGAAACTCTCCGCCAGCGCGAAATCGTCGGCAAAGTGGCTGGCGTAAACGAAGAGCTTCTTTGGAATGCAGCCGCGGATGACGCATGTGCCGCCCATGCGCGATTCCTCGGCCAGGCCGACGCGCAAGCCGCGGCCAGCCGCCATCCGGGCGGCACGGACCCCGCCGGAACCGCCCCCGACGACGAAAAGATCGTATTCAAACTGCGACATGGATGCTTCCTGCACTTGCCAGTTATCGCTTATCCGAGGTTTGATGGGGTATCAACGCCGGGGGGCGCTTTGGCGACGATAAGGCAAAGAGTCGTTCCACTCGCGGCGCTGGCGGTTTTGCTGGCCGGCTGCGCGATCGACGATTCCGGGCCGGTGCGCTCGGTCTGGCGCCCGGCCGACGCCAAACCGTCTTATACCAGCGTCGTTTACGTGACGGATCGCGCGCCCGACGCCGACGCGCCAGGCGGTTTCGGTATCAAATGGGCCGACAACGCGTCGTGCGGCGTCGCCGAGGCGGTGATCCCGCCGGCCTTGCTGCCCGGCGAGAAACCGCAATACGGCTATGTCGCAAAAACCTGGCCGCACGACTGCAGGACGAGCAACGGCTCGCTGGCGGGCGCGGTGGACGAGATCAAGGCACAGGCCAAGGCGCGCAATTGCGACTCGGTCTTTCTGTTTATCCACGGCTTTCATACCGGCTTCGACGGCGCCGTGCTGCGCGCAGCCCAGGTGGGACACGACGCGCAGACGGGATGCGCCATCGCCACCTTCAGCTGGAGCAGCGAGGTCAAGCTGGACCGTTACATCCCGGACCTCGAGCACAGCGAATATTCGCTGCCGTTTCTTTCGGAGTTGTTGCGCGAGCTGGCGGACTCGAATTTGCGGGTGACCATCCTGGCGCACAGCACGGGCGACCGGCTGGTGCTGGCGACGCTGTCCGGCTTCGCGCATAGCCGCTTTCCTGTGCGCGAAGGGTTCATCGACCAGCTGGTGCTGGCGGCGGCCGATGTCGGCGACGAGAAGGGCAATGACGACTTCGCGCATCTGCTGGCCGACGCCACGCCTTATGTCCGCCGCACGACGATCTATGCCTCGAAGATGGACGGCATTCTGCTGGTTTCGAAATACGAGCACGGCGGCGTTCCGCGCGCCGGCCAGCGGCCCAAGGCCGATCTTGCCTATCAAGGCGGCGACAAAGCCCACATCGTCGATGTGATCGATGCGTCGCAGCCGCCGGCCGATCTGCTGGACCACAGCTATTTCGCCATGTCGTACGAGGCGGTGGCCGACATGACGCTGGCGCTCGACGGCGTTCCCACGGCGCAACGGCTGACGGCGCAAGACGGCTGGAAGCCGACGCTGGTTTGCGAGAAAGACGGGCCGTGCGGCAGCGATCCGCGCTATGCGCTGGCCACCGCGAAGGACCGCCATCCGCGGCTGATCTCGCGCATCCTGTTGACGCTGATTCCGCTTATGTCGATCGTTCAATGATCTCGACGCCGCCGGGACCGGCGATCACCAGCGTGGAGGCGATGCCGACGAACAGGCCGTGCTCCACCACGCCGGTCACCGACGACAAGGCCGCGTCGAGTTTCGCCGCATCGGCGACGGCGCCGAAACCGCAGTCGTAGAGCAGATTGCCGCCGTCGGTCTTGACCGGCGCGCCGTTCTTCTTGCGCAGGACGAGAGGTACTTTGGAATAGCCCAGCGCCGCGACGGCGCGGACGATGCGCGCCGCCGTCGTTTCATGGCCGAATTCGACGACCTCGACCGGCAGCGGGAAACGGCCGAGCCGGTTCACCAGTTTGCTGCCGTCGGCGATGATCACCATTTTCTTCGACGACGAGGCGACGATCTTCTCGCGCAACAGCGCGGCGCCGCCTCCCTTGATAACGTTGAGATCGCGATCCGCTTCGTCGGCGCCGTCGATCGTGAGGTCCAGCGGCGCGATGTCGTCGAGCTTCGCCAGCACGATGCCGAGGCCGCGCGCCAACTGCGCCACACGTTCGGAGGTCGGCACGCCGACGACGTTCAAACCGCCGCGAACGCGCACCGCCAGCAATTCATGGAACGCCTCGGAGGTCGAACCGGAACCGAGTCCCAGCTTCATGCCGTCGGCGACAAAGTCGAGAGCGCGGGCGGCGGCGGCACGCTTGAGGGCGGCGGGATCGCTGTCTGTCATGGGCAAGGATTAGCCCAAGGCGGCGAGGATTTCACCTCCCGTTCGCACGCCGATCAACGACAGCGCCGCAGCGGACGTCGGCGCTTGCGCGCTTACCCGCCCGGCGGTTGGTAGCCGGGTCCGGCGGCCGGCGCCGTAAAGCCCGACGATCCTCCGGACGGCGGATTGCCGTGTGTCTTCTTGTGCTGCCCCTGCGTGGTTTGCCGCTGCGTGGGATTCGAAGCCGTTTGCGGCGCGGCGACCTGCCCGGACGGTGAGGGCGATTATCGCCGGCGGTTCCTACTCCACCGTCACGCTCTTCGCCAAATTGCGCGGCTGATCGACGTCGGTGCCTTTGGCGACGGCGGCATAATAGGCCAGCAGCTGCACCGGCACGGCGTAGAGCAGCGGAGCGATGAAGGGATCCGCCTCCGGCACCTGGATGTGCATCCAGACCTGCGAGCCTGCGCCGGCGATGCCCTGCGCGTCGGAGATCAAAAGCACCTTGCCGCCGCGCGCCATCACCTCCTGCATGTTGGAGATGGTTTTTTCGAACAGCGCGTCATGCGGCGCGATGACGATCACCGGCACGTTCTCGTCGATCAGCGCGATGGGGCCGTGCTTCATCTCGCCGGCGGCGTAGCCTTCGGCGTGGATGTAGGAGACCTCCTTGAGCTTCAAGGCGCCTTCGAGCGCCA
>JAGWVX010000199.1 GCA_018970685.1 Alphaproteobacteria bacterium
CCCGGCGTCGAGATTCCCAGTTTCCTGCGCGAGCAATATCCGGACGAGATGACCGTCATCCTCCAGCACCAGTTCTGGGGGCTGAAGGTAAAGGAAGACCAGTTCGAAGTAGCGCTGACCTTCCGCAAGCTGCCCGCGACGCTGGTTATCCCCTTTGCGGCGCTGACCGCGTTTTTCGATCCGGGCGTGCAGTTCGGCCTGCAGTTCAAGTCGGTGGAGGGTGAAGCCAAAGGGAGTGGCCCGGCTCAGGTATCGCCGCCGCTGCCCGCGCCGGAGCAGAATCAGTCCGTCCCCGACGAACCCCAGCAGGCGGCGCCCGAAAAGCCCTCGGCCCCCGCCGAAGTCGTCAGCTTGGACTCATTCCGGAAGAAATAGGCTGACGTTCCGCGCCTTCAGCACGTATAACACGGTGCCTTTCCTCCCTCGTTTGCGGGGGCAGAAAAGAAGATACCACTTGCCCCGATACGGACACGAGTATGACCAAAACCCGCGTCGAAACCGACACCTTCGGACCCGTCGAGGTCGCCGCCGACCGCTATTGGGGCGCGCAGGCGCAACGTAGCCTCGGCAATTTCAAGATCGGCTGGGAGAAACAGCCTGCATCGATCATCCGCGCGCTCGGCATCATTAAGCGCGCCGCCGCCGAAACCAACATGGATCTGGGCCGGCTCGATCCCAAACTCGGCAAGGCCATCGTGGCAGCGGCGCAGGAGGTGATCGAGGGCAAGCTCGACGTGCATTTCCCGCTGGTGGTATGGCAGACCGGTTCGGGCACGCAATCGAACATGAACGCCAACGAGGTGGTGTCGAACCGCGCCATCGAGATGCTGGGCGGCGAGATGGGTTCGAAGAAGCCGGTTCATCCCAACGACCATGTCAACATGAGCCAGTCGTCGAACGACACCTATCCGACGGCGATGCACATCGCGGCGGCGGAAGAGGTGGTGCACCGTTTGCTGCCGGCGCTGAGCAAGCTGCGCAACGCGCTGAACGACAAGGCGCAGGCGTGGAAAGACATCGTAAAGATCGGCCGCACGCACACGCAAGATGCCACACCGCTGACGCTCGGCCAGGAATTCTCCGGCTATACCCAGCAGGTGCAGAACGGGCTGGAACGCATCTCGCAAACGCTGCCCAAGCTGATGGAACTGGCGCAGGGCGGCACGGCGGTGGGAACCGGCTTGAACGCGCCGGTGGGATTCGCCGAAGCAGTGGCCGATAAGATTGCGGCGCTCACCGGCCTGCCTTTCACCTCGGCGCCCAACAAGTTCGAGGCGCTGGCGGCACACGACGCCATGGTGATGACGCACGGCGCCATCAACACCACCGCAGCCTCGCTGTTCAAAATCGCCAACGACATCCGCTTTCTGGGCTCGGGACCGCGCTCGGGACTGGGCGAACTGGCGCTGCCGGAGAACGAACCTGGCTCCTCCATCATGCCGGGCAAGGTGAACCCGACGCAGTGCGAAGCGATGACGCAGGTCTGCGTGCAGATCTTCGGCAACAACGCGGCGCTGACTTTCGCGGACAGCCAGGGCCATTTCGAACTCAACGTCTACAATCCGGTGATGGCCTACAATTTCCTGCAGAGCGTGCGGTTGATGGCCGATGCGGCGGTGAGCTTCACCGACAATTGCGTGGTCGGCATCGAACCGCGCCGCGACAACATCAAGGCCGGACTGGAACGTTCGCTGATGCTGGTGACGGCGCTGGCGCCGAAGATCGGCTACGACGCGGCGGCGAAGATCGCCAAGGCGGCGCATAAGAACGGCACCACCTTGAAAGAGGAGGCGGTGAAATCCGGACTGGTGACGGCGGCGGAGTTCGACCAGCTCGTGCGCCCCGAGGACATGATTCACCCGAAATAAACATGCACCAGGATCACCACCACCATGCTCGCGGCAGCATGGCCCGCGCGTCTGCGATGACACGCAAGAGCCGCCCGCGCGGGGTTGCCGACGACGACGGTTTCGTCATCGAGCAGAACAACTCCAACGGCGGCATCTCCTTTTGGGAGAGAAGCGACAACCAGAGCGTCGCCGACCGCCACGGCGTGAGTTTGGTCGATTATATCCACGCGATGTACGGCTTTCTGCGGCAGGCAAAATGCCGCCATGTGCTGATGATCGGCTGCGGCGGCGGCACGCTGGCGACCATGCTGCGGCATGCCGACGTGAAGGTGACGATCGCGGATATCGACGGGCGCAACTTCGAGATCGCCCGCACTTATTTCCACATGCCGGACGATGTCGAATGCCACGTGGCCGACGGACGGGATTTCCTGCGCCGGGACGCCCGGCGATACGATGCCATCGTGCTCGACGCTTATGCCGACAACGTCATGCCGAAGCATTTCCTGACGCATGCCTTCTTCGAACTCGTGAAGGCGCGGCTGCGTCCGCGCAATGCGATGCTCCTGGTCAACCTCATGGCGGCCGGCGACGAAGACCGCAGCCCCGACCGCGTCGCCCGGCTGCTGAAAAAAACCTGGTCTCAGGCGCGGCTATTGGACAGCGAAGGCTGCGTGGGCCGCAACGTCGTCGCCGTCGCCGGCGCGGTGCGCAAACTCAAGCGGCCGAAACTGGCCGTGCGGCCGTGCAGCTCCGCCGAGAAGATCGCGAACGAGATCAAGGCCATGGATTTCAGACCCCTGCGGGCGTAGAGCAAAACCATGCCGCTCAAGAAGCGCTCTTTCTCCCTGTCCGGCCACAAGACCAGCGTGGCGCTGGAAGCGGAGTTCTGGGCGGTGATCGACTCCGAAGTTCTCAAGTCCGGCAAGAGTCTTGCCGCTTTCGTCGGGGAAATCGACGCCGGGCGGGGAGCCCGTCCGCTGGCCGGCGCGCTGCGCCTGCATGCGCTTGCGGCGGTTTCGCGCCGGGCTTAGCCTTTTCTCAATCCGGAGGCTGCCGTGCTTACACTCTACCACCACCCCAAGACCCGTTCGACGCGCTTCATCTTCCTGCTGGAGGAATTGGGTGCGCCGTACCAGCTGAAAACCGTCTCGGTGCGCAAGCGCGACGGGACGGGCGCCGCCGACCCTGCCAATCCGCATCCCCACGGCAAGGTGCCGGCGCTATCCGACGGCGGCGAAGTGGTGTTCGAAAGTCCGGCCATCGCACTCTATCTCACCGACAAATTCCCCAAGGCCGGGCTGGGGCCGCTGGCCGGCGAGCCCGGGCGCGGCGCTTATCTGTCTTGGCTGGTCTATTATGGCAGCGTACTGGAGCCGGCCTTCATGTCGAAGTTCCTCAACACGCCGGTGCCGCGCGGCACGGCCGGCTGGGTGGTGGTCGAGGAAGCCATGGAGCATGTGATCGGGACGCTGTCGAAGGCGCCTTATTTGTTGGGCGAGAAATTCTCGGCCGCGGACGTCCTCTACGGCACCACCTTCGCGATGTTCGGGCAGAATCCGATGATGCCGAAATCGCAGATCATCGACGACTATGCCAAGCGCGTGACGGCGAGGCCCGCCTTCGCCAAGGCAATGGAAAAAGACAATGACTGAGATCGTAAATTTGAAGAGCGTGCGCAAGGCCAAGGCGCGGCATGCGAAAGAAGTCGTCGCCGAGGCCAACCGCGCCAAGCACGGAATCAAAAAAAGCGCGCACAACCTGGCGAAAAAGCGGGCGGAAAAAGAGGCGCACAACATGAACCTGCACAAGCTGGATAAGGGCGACTGAGGCCCCTACAATAGCGGGATGTCCCACGACTCGCGTGACATTCCATGAGCGGGCGCTACCGCGATCCGCTGGACGAAGCGTTCGGCAGTGAACCGGCCGCGCCAACATCGGCGCGCGAGCCGGCCTATCTGTCCGGCCTCAACAAGGAACAGCGCGAGGCGGTGGAAGCCACCGAGGGCGCGGTACTGGTGCTGGCAGGCGCGGGCACCGGCAAGACGCGCGTCTTGACCACGCGGCTGGCGCATATCCTGGCGACGCGGCGTGCCTGGCCGGGGCAGATATTGGCCGTCACCTTTACCAACAAAGCGGCACGCGAGATGAAGGAGCGCATCGGGTCGCTGATCGGCGGCGTGGTGGAAGGCATGCAGTGGCTGGGCACCTTCCACTCCATCGGCGCCAAGATGCTGCGGCGTCACGCCGAGTTGGCGGGGCTGAAGTCGAACTTCACGATCCTCGACACCGACGACCAGCTTCGCTTGATGAAGCAGCTGATCGAGGCGGAGAACATCGACGAGAAGCGCTGGCCGGCGCGCACGCTGGCCTCGATGATCGACGGCTGGAAGAACCGCGGGCTCAGGCCGGAAGACGTGCCGGAAGGCGACGCGCATGGCTATGCGTTTGGAAAAGGCCGCAAGCTGTACGCCGATTATCAGGCGCGATTGAAAGCGCTGAACGCGGCAGATTTCGGCGATCTTCTGCTCGACACGCTGACGGTGCTGCGCACGCAGCCCGACATTCTGGCCGAGTATCGCGAACGCTTCCGCTACATCCTGGTCGACGAATACCAGGATACCAATGTCGTCCAGTACCTCTGGCTGAAGCTGCTGGCGGGTTCCGGCGGCAATGTCTGCGTGGTGGGCGACGACGACCAATCGATCTATGGCTGGCGCGGCGCCGAGGTGGAGAACATCCTGCGCTTCGAACGCGATTTCCCCGGCGCCAAGGTGATCCGGCTGGAGCGCAATTACCGCTCGACGCCGTCGATTCTGGGCGCAGCCTCGGGCCTGATCGCCGCGAACAAGGGCCGGCTGGGCAAGACGTTGTGGACCGAGGGCGACCACGGCGAGAAAATCAAGGTGCAGGGCGTGTGGGATGCCGAAGAAGAAGCTCGCCATGTGGCGTCGGATGCCGAGGCGCTGCACCGCGAGGGGCATCTCTTCGCGCAGATGGCGATATTGGTGCGCGCCTCGTTCCAGATGCGCGAATTCGAAGACCGCTTCATCGCGCTGGGCCTACCCTATCGCGTGATCGGCGGCCCGCGCTTCTACGAGCGCGCCGAAATCCGCGACGCCATGGCGTATCTCAGGCTGGTGGCGCAAGGCGACGACGATCTCGCCTTCGAGCGCATCGTCAACAAGCCCAAGCGCGGCATCGGCGATGCCAGCGTGCAAGCGCTGCATCAGTTCGCCCGCGCCCGGCAGATGCCGCTGCTCGCCGCCGCGCGCGAGATCGCCGAGACCGACGAGCTCCCGCCCAAGGCGAAGAAGGCGCTCAGCGAATTGGCAGCGAATTTCGCCCGCTGGTCGAGCACGGCGCAGCATCTGCCGCACACCGAACTGGCCGAGATGATCCTGGATGAGAGCGGCTACACCGACATGCTGAAGGCCGACAAATCGGCGGACGCGCCGGGGCGGCTGGATAACCTGAAAGAACTCGTGCGCTCGATGGAGCAGTTCGAGTCGCTGGCGGCGTTTCTGGAGCATGTCTCGCTGGTGATGGAGATCGAGCAGAACGAAACCGGCGACCGGCTGAACCTGATGACGCTGCACGCCGCCAAGGGATTGGAGTTCGACACCGTGTTCCTGCCGGGCTGGGAGGAAGGATTGTTTCCGTCGCAACGCACGATGGACGAGAACGGTCTGGCGGGATTGGAAGAAGAACGCCGCCTCGCTTATGTCGGGCTGACGCGCGCCAAGCAGCGGATTTTCATTTCCTTCGCCGCCAACCGGCGGGTGCATGGCAGCTGGCAGAGCGCCCTGCCCTCGCGCTTCGTGTCGGAACTGCCGGAAGATCATGTGGAGACGACGGTCGACGAAGGCTTCTATGGCGGCAATGTCGG
>JAGWVX010000200.1 GCA_018970685.1 Alphaproteobacteria bacterium
GCCGGCGCGCTGAAGCTGGCGAAAAGCAACGAGGCGGATCTGCTCGATGCCATGAACGGCGAGCATTACGAGAACACCAAGATGTACAAGGAATTTGCCGCGCAGGCCCGTCAGGACGGCGACGAAGCGGCGGCGAAGCTCTTCGAGCAGATCGCCTCGGACGAAGGCGATCATTATGAAGCCTATAAAGCCGCGCTCAAGCAGCTGCAGACCGAGAGCAAATAGCGCCCAACGCGCGGCTCCCCTTCGCCGCACGCAGAACTGGGCCGTTATTGCTCGAGATGGCGGCCCAGTTTGCTTGCGCAACCGGAATGCAGATCGGAGCGCAGGCCGAATTGAACTTCGGCGCGGAAGCCCTATATTGGCTTCCATCATGTCCGAACAGGCTTACACTCCCGCGCCGGCGGCGGATTTCGTGCTGCCCTTCGACGTCGTCGGAGCCGGCATACGCGGGCGTCTGGTGCGTCTCGACGGCGTTTCGGCGCGGGCTTTGCGTGCGCACGCCTTGTCGGAGCCCGCGGCGCGAACCGCGGGCGAAATGCTGGCGCTGGCAGCGCTGCTCGGCACGGCGCTGAAGCTGGACGGCCGTCTGACGGCACAAACGAAAAGCGACGGTCCGCTCGACCTGGTCGCGGCCGATTATTACGGCGCGGAGGACGGCAAGCTGAAAGGCGTGCGCGGCTTCGCGCGGCTCGATGAAACGCGGCCGGCGCCGGCGGCTCCGTCTTTCGCGGCGCTGGTCGGAGCCGGGTCGCTTGCCATCACCATCGAACCGCGCCGCGGCGGGCAGACCAACCAGGGCATCGTGGCGCTGTCGTCCAAGGGGCTCGCCGCTTCGGCGGAGACGTATTTTCAGCAATCCGAGCAATTGCCGACCTTGGTCAGGCTCGCGGCGGCGCCCGTCTATACGCCGGGCAAGCCCGAACCGGCGTGGCGCGCCGGCGGGCTGATGCTGCAGGTCACGCCGGAAACGCCGCAATCGAACGAGGACTGGGAGCGCCTCGCGGCGCTGGCCAAGACCGTCGAGGACATCGAACTCGTCGACATCGGCCTTCCCGCCGAAACGCTGCTATGGCGCCTGTTCAACGAGGAAGAAGTGCGTGTGCTGCCGGCCGAGCCGATCGCTTTTCGCTGCGATTGCGACGGCGAGCGCATCGCCGCCGTGCTGCGCTCCTATTCGGAGGAAGAACGCGCCGGTCTTGCCGATCCGGACGGCGTCCTGCGCGCCCGCTGCGAATTCTGCGGACGGGTGCATGAGATAGAAAAAGGACGAATAACGAATGGCGAATAGGGAGAAGTGCTGTTCGCTGCTCGCCACTTTCACCCGTCCACGCTCGACGACGGATTGCCGATCACACTGAGGAATTCGCGGCGCGTCAGCGGGTTCTTGCGGAATTCGCCCGACATGGTGGAGGTGACCATCGTCACGCCAGGCTTGTGAACGCCGCGCGTCGTCATGCATTGATGCGTCGCTTCGATGACGACGGCCACGCCCTTGGGCTCCAGCACCGTCTGGATGCAGTGGGCGATTTGGGCGTTCATCGTTTCCTGCACCTGCAGCCGGCGGGCAAACGTATCGACGACGCGCGCCAGCTTGGAGATGCCCACCACCTTGTTGTTCGGCAGATAGCCGATGTGCACCTTGCCGATGATCGGCGCCAGGTGGTGTTCGCAATGGGATTCGAAGCGGATGTCCTTG
The DNA here is from genome assembly GCA_018970685.1 of Alphaproteobacteria bacterium. Classification (GTDB taxonomy): domain Bacteria; phylum Pseudomonadota; class Alphaproteobacteria; order Micropepsales; family Micropepsaceae; genus Rhizomicrobium. Next base: position 1,700 of record JAGWVX010000200.1, read on the forward strand.
AGCACGACCATGTCGTCGTAACCCTGGACCTCCTCGAACGTGCGGGACAGAAATTCTTCCGGATCCTCGTTGTAGCCGGAGAACCAGTCCTCGAAGGCGCGCGCCACCCGTTCGGGTGTATCCCGCAGGCCTTCGCGCGCCGGGTCGTCGCCCGCCCATTTCAGCAGGGTGCGGATGGCCTCTTCCGCCTCTTCGCGCGACGGACGTGCGATCTGAGGTTTCACCGCGCCGCAGGCGGACGGGGTCTTGGGCTGGCTGTTTGACATGGGGTGTCTTTCGGAGAGGAGCGCCAATGTTCGCCCGCCGCTGCCGCCGGATCAACCCGAATGCCGAGGGGGCTCTAATGTAACTGGCGTCGCTCGTACGGACTTTCAAGGATAAAAGCCGGAATTTCGGCCTCGAACGCCTCGCCGGAGGCCGAACGCATCTGGTACCGGCCCGTCATATACCCCGACGCCGTCGGCAGGGGGCAGCCGCTGGTGTACTGAAACACTTGCCCGGGTTCGAGCACCGGCTGGGCGCCCACTACGCCGGGGCCGCGCACTTCCTGCACCCGGCCTTCGCCGTCGGTGATGTGCCAATAGCGCGACATCAGCTGCACCGTGTCGGAGCCTTTGTTTTCGATGACGACGGTGTACGACCACAGATACTGATTTTCGTCAGGATCGGACTGGTCGTCGAGATAGGCGGGCTTCACCGCCACTCGGATGCCGCGGGTGATACGTTCGTACATGGGACAATTATCGGACATCCGAAGCGCCCGCCGCAAGCCTTCGCAGCCACGCGGGTTAACGGCGTAATCCGGCGTCCATGGGAGAATTAAGGATACCGCGTCAGCCGCGCGGCTCCACCGTCACGGCGGTGGTCACGGAGTTCGCGATGAAGCAGTTCTCGTGGGACTTGTGGTGCAGCTCGGCAAGCGTCGCGGCATCGGCGCCGGCGCCGTCGGCGAAACGGACCCGCGGACGCAGGGTGACGCGCGCGATCCATAGTTTTCCGCTCGGCGCCCTGTCCAGAACGCCCACGGCGTCGTCCTCGTAAACGTCCACAATCAGGCGCTTGCGCGCACAGACCGCCAGGAAGGTCAGCATGTGACAGCTCGACAGCGCCGCCACGAAAGCTTCCTCCGGGTTGACCCGGTCGATGTCGCCTTTGAAGTCCGGCGCGCTGGAGGCCGGCAGGGCGATGGCGCCGTCCTTGAAGATCATCTCGTGCGCGCGATTGTAGGTGTCGTAAGTGTAGTCTGCGCTGGTGCGGGTCCAGCGGATCGTGGCGCGATGTTCGCTCATCTTTGCCTCCTACAGCGTGGATAAAGCTTGCTCCAGATCTTCGCAGAGATCGGCCGGATCTTCGAGGCCGACCGAAATCCGCAGCATGCCGTCGCTGACGCCGAGCGCGGCGCGCGCGTCGGGCGACAACCGCTGATGGGTGGTGGTGGCGGGGTGCGTGATAAGGCTCTTGGTGTCGCCGAGGTTGTTGGAGACATCGACGAGTTGCAGCGCATTTTCGAGGCGGAAAGCGCCTTCCTTGCCGCCCTCGACCTCGAACGTGACCACGCCGCCGCCGCCGTCCATCTGCGCCCGCGCCAGATTATGCTGGGGATGGTCGGGGCGGAACGGGTAGAGCACGCGGGTCACTTTTTTCTGCTCCGCGAGAAAGTCGGCAATCTGCGTTGCATTCTCGCAGTGCGCCTGCATGCGCAGGGACAGCGTCTCCAGGCTCTTCAGGTGCAGCCAGGCGTTGAACGGGCTGATGCACGGTCCGGTGTTGCGCAGGAACGTCTGCAGATGGTCCTTGAGAAAGTCCTCCCGGCAGAGAACCACGCCGCCCAGCGCGCGGCCCTGGCCGTCAATATATTTGGTGGAGGAGTGCACCACGATATGGGCGCCGGACTCCATCGGTCGCTGCAGGGCCGGGCTGGCAAAGGCATTGTCGACCGCCAGCCGCGCGCCGCCGGCTTCGGCGATCTTGGCGACGGCCTTCATGTCGACGATGGCGAGCGTCGGGTTGGCCGGCGTCTCCAGGAACAGCATCTTGGTGGCGGGTGTCATGGCGTTTTGCCATTGATCGACGTCGGCGCCGTCCACCAGCGTGTTGGCGATGCCGAAGCGGGGCAGGATCTCTTCGATGACATAGCGGCAAGCGCCGAACATCGCCTTGGCCGCGACGACGTGATCGCCCTGCTTCAGGCCGGCCAGCAACACGGCGCTGACGGCCGCCATGCCGCTTGCGGTGGCACGGGCGCAGGGCGCGCCTTCGAGCGCCGCCATGCGCGCCTCGAACATCGCAACGGTCGGATTGGAATAGCGCGAATAGACGAAACCCTCCGCTTCGCCCTTGAAACGGGCCTCGGCTTCTTCGGGCGCCTCATAGGCGTAGCCGGAGGTCAGAAACAGCGCCTCGGCCGTTTCTTGGAAGGGTGTGCGCATTTGTCCGCCGCGCACCGCCTGCGTGCGCGCGCGCCATTTGCCGGGCTTTTTATGGGTCGCCATCCTTCGAGATTCGCTCCGCTCGCACCTCAGGACGACGCCAATTCGTCATGGTGAGGTGCCCGCCGCCGGCGGGCGGCGAACCATGGTGCGCCTTGCCGGGGTGGGTCAAGTTTCTTAAGCTCGCGCCCGCGATCATAGGTCACGATTCCCCCATATGAATACCATCAGTCACCACGCAGCGCTGGTTTATGTCATGGTCGTCGTCTCGGCGGCCGACGGCGCGATGAACGACAAGGAATTGAAAGCGATCGGCGACCTGACCCGCAGCCTTCCGGTCTTCGCCGGCTTTGATCGCGACCGTCTGCTCGCTCTGGGACAGGATTGCAGCGCCATTCTCCAGGAAGCGGACGGCTTGGCCGCCGTGCTCGGCTTGGTCAAGGAGGCTTTGCCGGAGCATTTGTACGAGACGGCCTATTGGCTGGCGCTCGAAGTCGCGCTCACCGACAGCCGTGTGGCGCTGGAGGAGGTTCGCGTGATCGAGACGTTGCGGCGCTCTCTCGGCATCGATCGGCTGACCGCCGCCGCGCTCGAGCGCGGGGCGCGGGCCCGGTACCAAGTCGCGTGAAGCGGCTTTTCCTCCTGCGGCACGCCAAGGCGAGCCGGGAGGAACCCGGTCTTAACGACAGGGATCGTCCGCTTGCCGAGCGCGGGCGCAACGATGCCGCCCGCATCGGCCGTCTGCTGCACGAGGAAATCTACATTCCCGACACGATATTGTGCTCGACCTCGGTAAGAACCAGGGAGACCCTAGAGCTGATTTTGCCGGAATTGAGCGCAAGGCCGATCGTGCAATATCGTTCCGAACTCTACTTGGCGGCGGCGGAGACGATACTGGCGGCGGTGCGCGGCGCGCGGCACGAGGCCGGTGCGCTGATGATCGTGGGTCACAATCCCGGCCTGGAGGACTGCGCCCGCGAATTGGTGCGCGAGCCTACGGGCCGCCGGATACGCAAACGCTATGCGACGATGACGGAAAAATTCCCGACCTGCGCGCTCGCCGTGATCGATTTCGACGTCGAGCACTGGAGCGGCGTCGCCGCCAATGGCGGCGAGCTCGAATTTTTCGTACGTCCGAAGGATTTGCGGGACACACAGGCGTGATCATCGCCTGGGCCACAACAGAAACCCGCCGGCGAGCACTGTCACACCTATGAGTACGATAGGCCCGAGATATATGAGGACGATCACCATTACGGCCAATCCTGCCAGTGGGCGCGGGCCGTTGAGGGTTTGGTACGCGTAAATGGCGATGCCCGACACGGAAAGTGTGGTGATCACCGCGCCGAGGCCGGCTGTAATGATCGCAAGTAGCCTGCGCAGCCATCGCCAAGATTGCTGCAGCACAGGGTTGGCGGATTGTAACATGACTTACCGTGCGGCGCTGCGCTCCGCCAGCGCCAGGGTCCTCCAGCCGAAAGCGGCCTCCGGCACCGTCTCGCCCATCAGCTTCGCCGTGCGCTCCGCGATCAGCCGTCCGCCCATCGCTTCATAGAAGAAGCGTGCATGGTTGCGCGCATGGGCCCAGATCACGCAGGACGACATGCCGC
>JAGWVX010000201.1 GCA_018970685.1 Alphaproteobacteria bacterium
TGTGTTCAGAAAAGCATCCGCTCGATTGCCATCGCTGCCTGCTGGTGGCGCGCGCTTTGGCCGAACGCGGCGTCAAGGTGCGGCACATCCAATCGGACGGCGGCATCATCACGCAGAGCGCGATCGAGGAACAGCTTCTTGCCGGCAGCGAGGACGATTTGTTCACACCGCGCGAGGCGCGGCTGGCGGCGGCTTATCGCGCGCGGGCGCGTAAGGTGGCGTTCGCGAAGAAATAGATGCCCGGCCGGGACAACGGATGGCGTCGTGTCGCGGCGATTAAGCGCAAGGACAAAGCGATCCGCGATCGTCACAGTGCGGCGGTGTCCATTGCCCGAGGCAGATCATGAAATTCGCCGTCGCCAGCCAGAATTTCCGTACCGTCACGCCGCATGCCGGCAAGACCCGCCGCTTCCTGCTGCTCGACGCCGCGCCTGGCGGCGAACCTGTCGAGACCGGACGCCTCGATCTGCCGAAAGAAATGTGCATGCACGAGTTCCGCGGGGCGACGCATCCCCTTTACGACGTGCAGGTGGTGATCGCGGGCAGCGCCGGGCCCGGCTTCATCGCGCGCCTGAAAGAACGCGGCGTCACGGCGGTGGCGACCGAGGAGACCGATCCGCGCAAGGCGGTGACGGATTATCTTGCCGGCACGCTCAAGCCGGCGGCGCCGGACGAGGGCTGCGGCTGCGGCGGACATCATCACTAAGTGACGGGTGCGCCGGGGACGTGCCCTTTTTCGGCAGAACGCGCCGATCATCGCAAATCTGCGATCCATTTCATCGCCTTGCCCGCCAACATAATATTTCGCAAACGGCCGACGGCGAACACAATGGGGCAAAAGACCCACAAAATTGCCCTGCAATCGTCACACGATGGCTCTCATTCGCGGCCGACAATTCTTGCGCAGCCAGAAGCAGAGGCGGCACGCGTGCCGCCGATCGTGCGCTTGCATGCACGAGATCAGAAGGAGACTTGCCATGACGATCAGGACCTCCGTCCTTTCCGGCATCGCAGTTCTGGCGATGGCCGGCGCGGCGCCGGCGCTGGCGCAAACGACACCGACGGCGCCTCAAGCGACTCCGGCAGCGCCGGTGACGCATCACGCCGTGAAGCATCACCACGCCAAACGGGAGCGCCAGGCCCGCAGCGGCCCGCAATACTCGACACCCGCAGAGCAGGCCGAGACGCAGAAGTTGAACGAAGAGCAGCTGAGGGCCGACGCCTCGCCAAGCCCGGCCACGGCGCCCAACACCCAGCCGCAGCCGGAAAGCGAACCGACGCCGCCCTCGACCGGCACCGGCACACCCAGCACCGACGCTCCAAGCCCATCGCCTGCGACGCAGAACCAGTCAACGCCGCAGACCAACCCGCCGCAACCGTAAGCGGCGCGATAGGGAACCGGCGGCCGGGGCCGCCGGCTCTCGCCCTATAGAAACAACCGCTTGGCGAGCGGTCCGCTCGGTCACATTTTGTGAACCGGATTCTCTTAAACTGGGCGGGTGAGCAGGGCCGGCACGTCTTTTCTATCCCAGAGCCCCGGCGCGGTTGTGCGTCCGGAGGCGTGCGCGCCCTTCGTGCCGCGGCCGTCGCAGACCTGGCGGCTGTACCGGCGGCTGGTGCGCACCGAAATCGCATTCTTCGCACCGCCCGAGATGCCGCCCGAAGCCGACGTGCTGAAACTCTGCATGCAGGCGGCGCCGGCGCCCGGCGTCTGCAATTTTTGCTGCCCGACGATCGTCATCGACCTGACGCCGCCCGAAGAGGCGTTGTGGGACGGCATCGAAGCGAAATCCCGCAAGGTCATCCGCCAGGCGATGCGCGAAGCCGTCGCCGTAGCCGACGTTCCGCTTACAGAGGAAAACTGGAACGCCTTCCGCGCGGCGCATGAAACGCTACGCAGCCGCAAGAGGAAGGCGGACGCGCTCGGCGTGGGCCAGATCAGCGACCTCGCCGCCAAGGGCCAGTATGTGATGACCGTCAGCCGCAACGCCGAGGGCGCGATCCTGTCGTGGCACGGCTATGCGCGCGGCCACGGCCATGTGCGGCTGCTCAACACGGTGTCGGCGATCGATCCCGCGCGCGACACGGCGTGGAACAATCTGGTCGGCCGCGCCAACCGCCTGCACCACTGGCGGGACATGCTGCGCTTCAAGAGCGACGGCGTGACGAGTTACGACCTCGGCGGCGTCTATCGCGGCGAGGACGACCCCGAGCAGATGAACATCGCCCGCTTCAAGAAGAGCTTCGGCGGCGCGATGGCGGACACCTTCGACGCGGTGCTGCCGCTCACCGGCAAGGGCCGCATCGCTCTGGCGCTCGTGGGCCTGGTCAGCGCCGAAGCAAGGTCGGGAACATGAGCCCTTGCCTGCTCCTGCACGGCATCGGCGAGCCGCCGGCGCATATCGCCGACATGGAGCGGCCTTATTGGCTGACGACAGAAATCTTCGCGCGCATCGTGGAACTGGCGCAACACAACGACGTGCGCCTGACGCTGGACGACGGCAACGACACCGACGTGCATATCGCCCTGCCCGCGCTGCTGCGCGCGGGGCTGACCGCATCGTTTTTCATCCCATCGGACCGCATCGGACGGCCGGGTTACGTCAGCGAAGACGACATTCGCACCTTGCAGGTGGCAGGCATGGAAATCGGTTCGCACGGACGCGCGCATATCAGGTGGACCGAGGTTTCGGACGACGTCATCGCCGAAGACGTCTCCTCCTCCATCGACCGGCTGCGGGAAATCCTCGGCGAGCGCGTGCGCGGAGTGGCGGTGCCGTACGGCGCCTGCGACCGGCGCGTGCTGCGGGTGCTGCGCGCGCTGCATGTGGAGAGAGTCTACAGCAGCTTCGCCGGACCCGATCCCAAGGACGCCTGGCTGGTGCGCCGCGACTGCCTGATGGCGGATATGCCGGCGGCAACCATCGAACGGCTGATGACCAGGAAATACACCGCCGTCGACGGCACGCTGTCGTTCCTGCGTACTTGGCGGCGCGCCGGCGAAGCGTCGATGTGGCGGGCGTAGCGGCGCCGCTATTCCAAATCCGGATAAGGCCCTTTGCCGCCGTCGGCGACGAACTTGTCGATGCGCCCGGTCAGCACCGGCAGCGGCACAGAACCCAGTTGCAGCACTGTGTCGTGGAAGGCGCGGATGTTGAACTTCGTCCCGAGCGCCTTTTCCGCCTTGGCGCGCGCCTCGCGGATCGCCATCTCGCCGAGATAATACGAATCCGCCTGGCCCGGCCAGGTGATGTAGCGGTCGACTTCGGTTTCGATCTCGTGGTCGGGCAGCGCCGTATTGTCGTGCAGGTATTGGATCGCTTGCGCGCGGGTCCAGCCTTCGGCGTGGATGCCGGTATCGACCACCAGCCGCGCCGCGCGCCAAATCTGCCAGCCTAGCATGCCGAAGCGGTCGTAAGGCGTCTTGTACATGCCCATCTCCTGCCCCAGCCATTCGCAGTACACCGCCCAGCCTTCGCCATAGGCGGATATATAAGTGTAGCGGCGGAAATCCGGCAGCGACTTGTCCTCCATCGCCAGCGGAATCTGGAAGGCGTGGCCCGGCGCGGATTCGTGCAAGGTCAGCGCCGTCAAATCGTAAAGCGGGCGATGCGGCAGATCGTAGGTGTTGAGCAGATAAACACCCGGCCCGCCACGGCCCGAGGTGTAGAACGGCGCCAGATCGGGCGGCACCGGTTTGATGCCGAACCGGGCGCGCGGCAGAAGACCGAAATAGGTCGAGGCCTTGCCGTCGAACTCCTTGCAAATCCAAGCCGCGTCGTCGAGCAGCTCCTGCGGGGTCTTGGCGTAGAAGCGCGGATCGCTACGCAGGAAATGCAGGAAGGCCGGGAAATCGCCCCTGAAGCCGGTGCTTTTCATCACGGCGATCATCTCGGCGTGCAGCTTGGCGACTTCGGAAAGGCCGATCTTGTGAATCGCCGCCGGCGACAGATCGAGGGTGGTGTATTCGCGAAGTTGTTGGCGATAATAGGCCTTGCCGTCGGGCAGGTCGATCGCCGCCAGGGTGGTCCGGGCGTGCGGCACATATTCCCCGTCCCAGAATTTCAAAAGCTCCGTATAGGCCGGCTGCACATCGTCCCGGATGACCTTCACCGCTTCGGCGCGCAAGCTCGCCTGCTCCGCCGCGGGAATGTTCGACAGCATCTGCTTGAACGGCGTATAGAACAAAGAGTCTTCCGGCGTCGCCTTCGTCACCGCGGCGATCGAGGAGTCGCGGCCTACCAGCGTCACGCGCGGCGGCGTGAAGCCGCGCGCCTCCCCGGCCCGCATCTCGGCGATCTGCTCGCGGAAATACCGCGGGACATCGCGCATCTGGGCGATCCAGTTCTTGTAATCCCGAAGCGACTTGAACGGGCGGCGCGCGGTGTAGCCGAGATCAGTCCAGAAGCTGGAATCCGAATTGGCCGGCATCTCGTATTCGCGAAACCGCTGATCGGCGATCAGGTTCTCGATCTGCGGCTTGTAGACGTCGTAGTTGACCTGTTCCTTAGGCGAAAGCTGCGCATAGGGAATCGCATCCAGTTCCTTCATCACCTTTTGCCAGGTGGCCAGCCGCATAGCCTGCGTCGCCGGATCGACCTTCGGCAGACGATCGACAATGGGCTTGTTGCCTCCCTCGTCATCGGCGAAGGTCGCCTCGCGCCAGGCCCATTCGCCGGTGTAGAGGGCGCGCAGCCGCGCATCAGCGCTCTGTCCAGCGGCATGGATCGGAGCGATGGAGAAAAGAAGCGCAGCAACTGCCGCCGCAGAACCAATGGCACGCATGAAGCCCTCCGGATCAATTCGTCGAGCGTAGGGGCGACGATGCTCGGGTCAAGCCCAAACGGCCAAAATGCACCAAGGTGTGATGAGCAGCGGCGCCGCGTTTGCCTTACCGGCCCTTGAAGCCCAACGCGACGAGATAAAGTTCCACCGACTCCGCGCGGCTGGCGGGCGGTTTGACGTGTTTCACGTCGGCGAAGGACCGCTTCGCCCGCGCCAGCAGCTCGTTGGTGGCGCCGCCCTGGAAAACCTTGCCGACGAAGGCGCCGCCGGGCGTCAGCACCTCTCCGGCAAGATCGAGCGCGACCTCGAACAGCGCCGTGGTGCGGATCTGATCGGTGGCGCGGTGGCCCGTGGTCGGCGCCGCCATGTCGGAAAGCACCAGATCGGCTTCACCGCCCAAGGCGCGTTTCAGCAAGTCCGGCGCTTCGGCGTCGAGCAGATCGCATTTGAATATCTCGACGCCGGCAATGGGTTCGATGTCGAGGATGTCGGCGGCAACGATCTTGCCCTTGCCGCCCAGGCGTTCGACCGCCACCTGGCACCAGCCGCCGGGCGCGGCGCCGAGATCGAGCACGCGCGCGCCGCGCTTCAGCAGATGGAACTTGGCGTCCAGCTCCTTGAGCTTGAACGCCGCCCGCGAACGGTAGCCTTTCGCCTTCGCCGCAGCGACGTAGGGATCATTGAGCTGGCGCTCCAACCAACGCGTGGAGGACGCGCTGCGGCCGCGCGTGCTGCTTACGCGCACCCTGCGTTCGCCGCGCCCGGAACCGGTGTCGCGCCCACTCATCGCCTGGTCTCCTCCATCAACTCGCGCAAAATACCCTCGCGCAGACCGCGATCGGCGACGCGCAGCCTGGCGCAGGGCCACACCGCCTGAATCGCACTGTAAACAGCACAACCTGGCACGATCAGATCGGCGCGCTCATCGCCGACGCAGCCGAGC
>JAGWVX010000202.1 GCA_018970685.1 Alphaproteobacteria bacterium
GGCGCGTCGGCACCGCCGAGGAAGCCATCGAAAAGGCCGAGAAGCTCGGCTACGACACCGGCCTCACCGCCGCCCATCCCTTCGACGCAAACTGGAAGCTGCCGGTGGTGGTGGCCAATTTCGTCCTGATGGGTTACGGCACCGGCGCCATCTTCGGCTGTCCGGCGCATGACCAGCGCGATCTGGAATTCGCCCGCAAATACAAACTGCCGGTGCTGCCGGTGGTGATCCCCGAAGGCGCCGATCCGAAGACTTTCGAGGTCGGCGACGAAGCTTATGTCGGTCCCGGCCGCTTGGCCAATTCCCGTTTCCTGGACGGCAAAAGCGTCCAAGAAGCAAAAGACGAAGTAGCCAAGCGTCTGGAAGCGGCCGGCCGCGGCACGCGCACGGTGAACTATCGCCTGCGCGACTGGCTGGTGTCGCGCCAGCGCCCCTGGGGCTGCCCGATCCCGATGATCCACTGCGCCAAATGCGGCGTGGTGCCGGCGAAGGCGTCGGATCTGCCGATCAAGCTGCCCGACGACATCGCCTTCAACGTCAAGGGCAATCCGCTCGCCGCGCATCCCACTTGGAAGCACACGACGTGTCCCAAATGCGGTGATGCGGCGGTGCGCGATACCGACACGCTCGACACTTTCGTGGACTCTTCGTGGTATTTCGCGCGCTTCTGCGACACCGCCGCAGAAGACCCGGTCAACCGCGCGGCCGTCGATTACTGGCTGCCGGTCGATCAGTATATCGGGGGCATCGAGCACGCCATCCTGCATCTGCTCTACGCCCGCTTCTTCGTGCGCGCCATGAAACAGGCCGGTTATGTGAAGCTCGACGAACCGTTCGCCGGCCTCTTCACCCAGGGCATGGTCTGCCACGAGACCTACAAGGATAAAACCGGCGCCTGGCTGGCGCCCGACGAGATCGAGAAGCACGACGGCAAGGCGTTCCTGAAGAACGCCGGCGAACCCGTCACCATCGGCCCTTCCGAGAAGATGTCGAAGTCGAAGAAGAACGTGGTGGCGCCCGAAGCCATCATCGACATCTTCGGCGCCGATACCATCCGCTGGTTCATGCTGTCGGACACGCCGCCCGAGCGCGACATCGAATGGACCGACGAAGGCGCCGATTCCTGCTGGAAATTCGTGCAGCGCATCTGGCGCCTGGTCAGCGAAGCCGAAGGACTGCCGCCGCCGGGGACCGCCGTCGGCAGCACCGAAGGCGCCGCGCTGGAATTGCGCCGGGCCGCCCATCGCGCCATCGCCGCGGTGACCGAGGATCTGGCGTCGCTGCGTTTCAACCGGGCGGTGGCGCAGATTTACGCCTTCGCCAATGCTATAAGCGGGGCGGACGCACCGGGCGCGGTGCGCCGCGAGGCGCTGGAGACGTTGGTGCTGCTGATCGGTCCGATGATGCCGCATCTGGCGGAAAGCTGCTGGGAAGCGCTGGGGCATCGCCAGTTCGTCGCCAATACGCCCTGGCCGGCGGCCGACGCCGCGCTGACGGCATCGGACACCGTAACCATCGCCGTGCAGGTGAACGGCAAGCTGCGCGGCACCATCGAGGTGGCGAAGGATGCCGACAAAACGGCGACAGAGAAGGCCGCCTTCGCACTCGACACGGTGGCGCGCGCGCTGGACGGCAAGGCACCGCGCAAGGTGATCGTCGTGCCGAACCGCATCGTGAACATCGTCGCATGAGAACCGCGGGCACCATCGTGTCGCTTGGCGCCGCGCTGCTGCTGGCGGGCTGCGGTTTCCATCCGCTGTATGCCATACCGGGCGGGGCGCGCGGCGGCGTCCACCGCGATCTAGGTTCGATCTATGTCGAGCCGCTTCCGGACAAGCTGGGCTACGAGCTGCGCAACGCGATGATCGACGTGATCGACGCGCAGAACGAAGAGGCCGGCGCGGCCTATCGGCTGCATCTGACGCTGGCGATCAACAACGAGGCCATCGGCGTTCAGAGCCAGACCGTCGGAACCATCACGCAGACGGCGATCACCCGTTACAACGACACGCTGACGGTCAACTACGAGCTCGACGACGCCAGGACCGGCAAACCGATCACCAGCGGCACCGAAACCGGCCTGTCGTCGTACAACGTGTTGTCGTCGCCTTATGCCACCTTGGCGGTGCAGCAGGACGCCGACAGGCGCGCCGCCGCCGACATCGCCGACCGCATCCGCATCGACCTGGCGGTGTTCTTCTCGCAGCAACCGAAAAAATGATCGTCAAAGCGTCCGAGGCCGACCGCATCGCGAAGAACCCGCCGCGCGGTCTCGTTGCCGCGCTCGTCTTCGGACCCGACAGCGGCCTGATCCGGGAGCGCGCCGAGGCTCTATCGAAGAGCGTGGTTGACGACCTTTCCGACCCCTTCCGCGTCGCCGATCTCGACGAGCAAACGCTGTCGAACGATCCGGCGCGGCTTGCCGACGAAGCGGCGGCGATCTCCATGCTGGGCGGCCGCCGCGTGGTGCGGGTGCGCGGCGCGGGCAACGGACTGGCCAAGCTGTTCGAAGTCTTCCTGGAAAGCCCGAGCGGCGATGCGCTGGTTGTCGTGGAAGCAGGCGACCTCGCCAGAAATTCCGCTCTGCGCCGCGTCTTCGAGGAGGCCGACAAAGCCGCGGCCATTCCCTGCTACGCCGATTCCGCACGCGATCTTTCCGAGGTGGTGCGCGACGCCTTGAAAGCGGAGGGCCTGTCCATCGCCTCCGATGCCTTGGAAGATGCCGTCTCGCGCCTCGGCTCGGACCGCGGCGTCACGCGGCGCGAGTTGGAGAAACTGGCGCTGTACGCGCACGGCCGGAAACAAGTGACGCTGGACGATGTCCGCGCGACGATCGGCGACGAAGCCGAAGCGCGGATCGAGGAAGCTTGCGACGCGGCGGGCGCCGGCGATCTCGTTCGTCTCGATTTGGCTCTGGAACGGTTGTGGACCGCCGATATCTCGCCGGTCGCGGTATTGCGCCTGGCCATGGCGCATTTCCAGCGCCTGCTGCTGGTGGGCGCAGAAAGCACTCGCGGCGAAAGCCTGGACGGCGCCATGCGCAAGCTGCGGCCGCCGGTGCATTTTTCGCGCGCCGCTTCCTTCAAGGCACAGGCCCAGCGGTGGAGCGAACCGAAATTGTTCGATGCGCTCGATTTGCTGCTGGAAGGCGAAGCCCTGTGCAAGACGACGGGCGTCCCTGCAGAAGCCGCATGCGGCCGCACCTTGTTCAACGTCGCCGCCATGGCGAAAATGCGCTGATGCTGAAAGTCCGTATCATTCCCTGCCTGGACGTGAAGGACGGCCGCGTCGTCAAAGGCATCAATTTCGTCGGCCTGCGCGACGCGGGCGATCCCGTCGAGCAAGCGATGCTCTACGACAAGGCGGGCGCCGACGAGCTTTGTTTCCTCGACATCGCCGCCAGCCACGAGAAGCGCGGCATCCTGCTAGACGTCGTGCGGCGCACGGCGGACGTCTGCTTCATGCCGCTGACGGTGGGCGGCGGCGTGCGCACACTGGACGATATCCGCGCGCTGCTGCTGGCCGGCGCCGACAAGGTGTCCGTCAACACCGAAGCGGTGCGCCGCCCCGAATTCATTCGCGAGGGCGCCGAAAAATTCGGCAGCCAATGCATCGTCGCCGCCATCGACGCCAAGCAGACGGCGCCCGGAAAATTCGAGGTCTTCACGCATGGCGGGCGCAACGCCACCGGGCTCGACGCGGTGGCACATGCCGCCAAGCTGGTCGAATACGGCGCCGGCGAGATTTTGCTTACGTCCATGGATCGCGACGGAACCAAGATCGGTTACGACCTGCCGCTGACCCGCGCCATCGCCGACGCGGTGCCGGTGCCGGTGATCGCGTCCGGCGGCGTAGGCACGCTCGACCATCTGGTGGAGGGCGTCCGCGACGGCCATGCCAGCGCGGTACTGGCGGCGTCGATTTTCCATTTCGGCCAGGCCACCGTCGCCGAAGCGAAAGCGACGCTTGCCAAAGCCGGACTATCCGTGCGCAATGCGTGATTCTGGGTTGGAGCGGAAGATGTACATGGTTGAACCTCGCACGGCCACCGTGCGCTCGACGGGCCATCTGAGACTGCAGGAGGTGCACGCGCTTGCCGTGCCGGCACGGCCTTTGCGCCTGCGCCGGAGCATGACGCTGGAAGACGCTTTCCGCGCCACCGTGCTGGAATGCCTGGCGCATGTCGCCGCCAATGTGGCGCCGGTGGTGCGCTCGCGCGACGTGGAGGGCCTGCATCAGCTGCGCGTCGGCTTGCGCCGGCTGCACGTCGCCTTCTCCGCCTTCGGAGACGAATTCCGCACGCCGGCTCTGATGGATCTGAGAGCGCGGACCAAGGCGTTCACCGACGCCATTGCGCCAGCGCGCGATTTCGACGTGTTCATCGACGAGTTGTTCACGCCGATGGCCGAACAACTTGGTCACGACGAGGCGTTCCGCATTCTACGAGCCCGCGCCGAAGAGGCTCGCATCCGCGCCTGGGACGAGGCGGTGGAACATATTTCAAGCCACGAATTTTCCGTTTTCCAGGACGATGTGGCGGCAGCAGCCGAGGCGCGCTCCTGGCTGGGCGGCCACGATGTCGCTATCGATCTGAAGGCGCGACTTGCCGTGCGCGTGCCGGTGACGAAGGCGGCGGCGCGGATGATGGACGAGCATCTGATGCGCGTGCGCAAGCGCGGCCGACGGGTGAAGTCGCTCGAACAGCGCGACATGCACCGCCTGCGCATCGCCTTGAAGCGGTTGCGCTATGCGACGGAATTCTACGGCCCGCTCTACAAGAAGAAGGCGGTGAAGCGCTATCTGGCACATCTGAAGCGGCTGCAGGATTTGCTCGGCGCTCTCAACGACGTGGCGCAGGTCCGCTCCGTGCTCTCGCGGCTAATCGCAGACGAAACGACCGCGCCGCACACCCAGGCCGATTTGTGTTTCGCCGCCGGCTTGATCAACGGCTGGCATCGTGCCGGAGCCCAGCGGATCGGCCACAAGGCGCTGCGCCGCTGGGACAAATTCAAGCACCAGGAACCGTTCTGGGCGTGATTACGCGCGCCGCCGCAACGGCGCGTTGAGCTGCGCGATCTTCGGCGTGCCGTCAGGTGCCAGCGACAGCACCAGCGCGGCAGTCAGATCGAGGTCGCTCGGCATCGACGCCGACATGTCCCAGCCGGTCGCCAGCACGTAAGCCGCCCGCAACACGCCCATATGCGTCACCGCGACGGCATCCGTCTCGCCGCCGGCCACGGCCGTGAGAAAGTCGCGCAGGCGCGCATGGACTTCGCCGGTCGATTCACCGCCCGGCGGGCGGAATTCCAACTTACGGCGCCCGCCGGCCCGTTCGAACGCATCCTCGCCGTCCCGCGCCAGCATCTCCGCACGGGTCAATCCCTCCCAGTGGCCCCAGTTCTGTTCGGCTAGGCGCTCGTCGATGGTGGGGTTTTCAAGCCCAAGCAGAGCCGCAGTCTCGCGCGCCCGCAATTTGGGGCTGCAAAAAGGACGCGCGGCTTCAAAACCCGCCGGCGGCCGAAGCCCCGACATCTTGGCGCGGCCTTCATCGCTCAAGGGCGTGTCGACGGAGCCCTGCACGCGGCCCTCAGCGTTCCAGGCCGTGGGTCCGTGGCGGATGAGGGCGAGACGCATGGCGATGTTCTTCCCGTTTCCTTTTGGCCGATCCCGGCGAAGGTTTTGCCGCGTCGAAATCGACAGAGATCAGATTTC
>JAGWVX010000203.1 GCA_018970685.1 Alphaproteobacteria bacterium
GGCGAGCGGGTCGAGGAGCGGCTGGTGCGCTTTCGGACCTTGGGCTGCTATCCGCTGACTGGCGCCATCGAATCCTCTGCCGATACGCTGGAAGCCATCGTCAGCGAGATGCTGACGGCACGCACCTCCGAACGTCAGGGCCGGCTGATCGACAGCGACGAAAAGGCCTCCATGGAAAAAAAGAAGAAGGAGGGGTATTTCTGATGACCCCCTCCCTAAAAACCTATTTGGCCGCCCAGGAGAAGAAATCGCTGCTGCGGCTCTTGACCTGCGGCAGCGTCGACGACGGCAAGTCCACGCTCATCGGCCGGCTGCTCTACGATTCCAAACTTCTCTTCGAGGACCACCTTTCGGCCCTGAAACGGGACTCCAAGACGCACGGCACCACGGGCGGCGACATCGACTTTGCCCTCCTGGTGGATGGGCTGGAGGCCGAGCGCGAACAGGGTATCACCATTGATGTGGCTTATCGCTTCTTTGCCACCGACAAGCGGAAGTTCATCGTCGCCGATACGCCGGGCCATGAGCAGTACACCCGCAACATGGCGACCGGCGCCTCGAACTCGGAGCTTGCCATCCTCCTGGTCGATGCGCGCAAGGGCATCCTGACCCAGACCCGCCGCCACGCCTATATCGCCTCGCTTCTGGGCATCCGCCATGTCGTGCTGGCGGTGAACAAGATCGATCTAATGGGCTATTCTCAGGAGATCTTTGAGCGCATCGCGGCGGAGTTTTCTCAATTTGCCGCTCATCTAGGATTCCTCAGCCGGGCGGCCATTCCGATCTCCGCTCGCTTCGGCGACAATGTGATCGCGAAGAGCTCCAACACGCCCTGGTATGGCGGCCCGCCGCTGCTCACGTTCCTGGAGACGGTGGATGTCGAATCCGGCCTTGCCGACAAGCCGTTCCGGCTGCCGGTGCAATGGGTGAACCGCCCCAATCTCGACTTCAGGGGCTTCTCGGGGACTATCGTGGGAGGCCAAGTGAAGCCCGGCGACCACATTGCAGTGGCCAAATCCGGGCGCACCTCAACCGTCCAGCGCATCGTCACCATGGACGGGGATCTGGCCCAGACCTCGGCCGGGGAGGCCGTCACCCTGACGCTGGCCGACGAGATCGACATCTCGCGCGGCGATGTGCTGTGTGCCGCCGACGCACGTGCGGAGGTCTCCGACCAGTTCGCCGCGCATGTTCTGTGGACGTCGGAGGAGGCGTTGCTCCCAGGCCGGCAATATCTCCTGAAGCTCTCGACCTCCACGGTTCCCGCCCAGATCACCGAGCTCAAGCACAAGATCGACGTCAACACGCTGGAAAAGTTGGCCGCCAAGACTCTGACGCTCAACGAGATCGGTTACGGCAATATCTCGCTCGCCGAGCCGCTGGCCTTCGATCCCTACAGCGAGAGCCGCGACATGGGCGGCTTTATCCTGATCGACCGCTTCACCAACGCCACAGTGGGCGCTGGCATGATCGATTTTGGGCTGAGGCGCGCTACCAACGTCCACTGGCAAGCGCTCGACGTGAACAAATCCGCGCGATCGGCTCTCAAGCATCAGAAACCGGTCGTGCTGTGGTTCACGGGGCTCTCGGGCTCCGGCAAGTCGACGATCGCCAATATCGTGGAGCGCACACTTTACGCCCAGAGCCGGCACACTTATCTGCTGGACGGCGACAATGTCCGCCATGGCCTCAACCGCGACCTTGGCTTCACCGATGCCGACCGCGTGGAGAATATCCGCCGTGTGGCCGAAACTGCCAAACTGTTCGTTGACGCGGGGCTGATCGTGCTTGTCTCCTTCATCTCGCCGTTCCGCTCGGAGCGGCGCATGGCGCGCGAGCTGATGGGCGAGGGCGAGTTCGTGGAAGTGTTCGTTGACACACCGATTGAGGTTTGTATGCAGCGCGACCCCAAAGGCCTCTACGAAAAGGCCAAGGCTGGCGCCATCAGGAACTTCACCGGCATTGACAGCCCCTACGAACGACCGGAAAACCCGGAGATCCTCGTTAAGACGGTAGGTTCCGATGCGGATAGCGAAGCGGAGCGGATCCTGAAATATCTCAAGGAACGCGGTTACGTGACGTGACCCACGGAGCAGCCGAAACCGTCACGTCGTGCGCCTGCTTGGGTACGAAGAAGGCCTTTCGTGGTCAGGCGACGCTGGCTCAGGCGTGTGCGGTTGGTCTCCTGGGCAAGGTCAAAAAAGTACGGATCGCAGGACGCGTGTTGGCCCGGGGCCGCGGCGAAGCGGGCCCTCGATTTTGTGAAGCTCACTTGATCAGATGCAAACTTTGTGCGCCGTTGCGAACCGCATCCGCGACGAGGCGGCGGTCGAATGTCGCCAGCTGGCCTTTATGCGTGTGTGCCAGCGCCAGGAGATAGCTGTCCGTGACCTGGCCAAAACTGAGAAGACGAGCTTGATCGAAGGTCTCGCCATCCAACAGACTGATATCGTCCGGCCAAAAGACGTGGCCCGATAGGGCGCAGAGCCCTGCCATCAGCGGGACGAGCGTTGCGGGAGGTCCCGGTGAATTCGGGTAGCGCGGATTGCCAACGATGCGCAGTACGCCATTTTCGGTCAGGGGGCATGTCGCCCATTGCTCTTGGCCTTGCCGGGAAAACCAGTCATGCGCGGGGTCGTGCTGAACATGCGTTGGGTCGATCAGGGCGATCAGCACATTGACGTCGAGCAGATAGGTGGTCACGGCGTTTCATCGCGCAGTTGATTCACCAATTCGGGGGTCACCGGCGGCTTGCCGGGGCGCGCTGGCAGCAACGGTACGCCATTGCGAAGGCGCCTGTGGGATAGCGTCGGCTGCAGCGCTTGCCGCGCCAGCGCGGAAATCACCTCCCCAACGCTTTTGTGTTGGCGGATTGCCAGCCCTTTTGCGGCTGCCAGTACATCGTCGTCGATCGCAAGCGTGGTCCGCATCTTTACCTCCCCTCTTTGACGCATCAATCATCACGCATCATGCATCAAGTAGGAATAGTGGTCAATATAGGGACCTAACCCGCACTGGCGCGTGCGCCCGCGTGTTCCACCAGGTGCACCGAGCTTCCATCACGTAAAGCCGTCTTGCCCTTCGGGCCTTGGGTCACGTCGTTACCGGATTGGTGGAACTCGCCGCCGACGCCAATTTGGCCAACGCCAACCGGGACAAGATCACCGATTGCCAGGAGAAAGCCGCGAAGACGAAGAAGGAAGAACGCTGCATCATCATCGTGAACGCGGCAGGCATGTAAACTTACGCCACAAGATCAGCCAGCAATTCGGGATGCTTGTCCAAAAGACGGAACAAATTGATAACCGCGGGCAAAGGCGCAGCCTCTCCGCGTTCATAGCGCGAGAATGCATTGTGGCCGCCACCGGTCAGGCGGGCAGCAGCTACTTGGCTGAGACCCAACTTGCGGCGAATGCGCCGGATTTCCTTGCTCTGCCTTTCACGGTCGCGCATCACCAAGGCATCGCCAGCAGCGGCGTAGCGGCGGGCGCTGGCGGGATCGAACTCGATCTCGCTGCACGCCTCGCAGCGCCAGCCTGACAAGCCCTCCACCTTCGCGGTCATGCCTGCGTGCTCGATGGTGAAGGTTTCGTCCTTGAACCGGACCATGCCCTTGCGACTGTCGCATTGCGCACATTTCCGCATCATCGTCATTTCTCCTTAAACTGGATCACAGGAGCGTTATCGCGCAGTGTGATCTTGATATAGGCATCCTTCTTCATAGGCGTTGGTGCGTGATAAACGTCTTGCCAGATGCGATGATCGGCGAAACTGGTCATTACCTTGTAGAAGTTGCGCCGAGACAAGGACGCGATCACCGCCAGCATCTCTGCCGTTGTCAGGCCCATCGAGCGCCCGCCATCGAGGGCGGTCTTGGTGAAGGCCGCCGCGCCAAGCCGCGCGACCGCGCCTTGCACCAGACCCAAATCGTAATGCGGCGTGCGCTTTTCCACTGGCGGGATATTACCCTATAAGGGTAGTATGTACAAGCATGGAAATACCGCTTGGTCTTGCGGATCTCCGTCATTACCTACGGCGCGCTTGTCTATCCTATCTCACGGACCACGAATACGTAGGCTGAAAGTCGCTGGCGGTCGTCCTTCGATGATATTGACGCTGTTCCGCACTTGTAATACTCTTACATGTAAGAATTGGAGTACGATCATGCGCGTGACGAGCAAGGGCCAGGTGACCATTCCGGCAGAAATTCGCGAGAAGGCCGGCCTGCTGCCGCATACCGACGTAGATTTTATTTTTGATGGCCGCCACGTTCGCATCGTACGCAAGCGCGAGCGGACGAAAGACGGCCGTGGGGCCCGCATCGTGGCGCATCTGCGTGGCCGCGGTGACGTTGCCATGAGTACCGATGAGATCATGGCGCTCACGCGCAAAACCTGATGGCAGTCCTCGTCGATAGCAACGTCCTTCTGGACCTTATAACCGAGGATCCGCGCTGGTTTTCGTGGTCGTCGCAGGCGATCGCAGCGGTCGCGGAGCGTGCGCGTTTGGTAATCAACGCCGTCATCTATGCCGAAGTGTCAATCCGTTTTTCGAGAGTTGAGGATGTCGAGGCAGTGCTTTCAAAGGATATCTTCGATCGCGAAGTTTTATCCTACGAGGCCGCGTTCCTTGCCGGCAAGGCATTTACGAGGTATCGCCATCGTGGCGGTGGACGTAGCTTCACTCTGCCAGATTTCTTCATCGGCGCCCACGCCGCCGTGGTCGGTCACGAATTGCTGACACGCGATGCTGCACGCTACCGGACGTATTTCCCCAAGCTGACGCTTATTGCACCAGATTAACGAAGGTCTTTACGGTCCGCGTCATTCGCTTTCTTGGCCGCATCGTTGATCGGCATGGCGTTGAAGTCGAATTGCGTGATCACGACCTTGTAGACCGCGCCGTCCGCCAGCGGCATGAAATTCGCCGAGCCGAAGCGACGGTCCTGCACCAGCATGTTGTCGATCAGCCAATTAACCCCGGCTTCGAGCGATGCCTAGTTGACCTTTGCGATCGCCGATCTGCGGCAGCGTTGATGCGGCAAGTCCGCGTTCAACGGCTTCTGCATTATTTTGCGGGGACGTTGTGCTACGTGGTCTGCTTAGCCGATTGGTTTGTAGGTGCCCACGCTGATGGCGTTCGCACCGTGCGGCTGGCTTATCGTCGCGCTTAAAAGGCTTTGCATTTTCCACGCCTTGAAGATGCGTGACGGTTATGATAAAATGACCAATTAATTGGTCAGGAGGCTGTTGTGGGAAACGTCAATCTCGCTGAAGTAAAAGCGCGTTTGAGCGAACTTGTAGAGCGCGCTGCCGCCGGTGATACCGTGCGCATCATCCGCCGAGGCAAAGCGGTGGCCCAGATTACGGCGATAAAAGACCCGCGAAAACCTGTTGATCTCAGATCGTTGCAGGCGTTGACAAAGGCTATGCCGCGTCAAAAGGGAACTGCGCGCAAGTTTGTACGCAAGATGCGTGACGATAGCCGCTATTAATGCTGTACCTCGACACATCGCTTCTGGTGTCTGTTTTGACAAATGAGGCCGAGACCAGGCGCATGCAAGCTTGGCTTGCCGCACAAGCCCCAGATAATCTCGCCGTGAGTGAATGGGTCGCGACCGAATTCTCTGCGGCGTTGTCCATCAAGCTGCGAACGGACCAAATCGCAGATGTTCACCGCGCCGACGCATTGGCGGTATTCGCGCAGCTGCG
>JAGWVX010000204.1 GCA_018970685.1 Alphaproteobacteria bacterium
GATTACGACAAGACGAAAATCTCCAAGGGCGGCGGCGTCTTCGCCCGCACGCTGAAGCAGATTCCGCTGTCGGCGGAGATGCAGGCGCTTTGCGGTCTTGCCGCCGACAAAACAACACCGAACGAATTCATCAAGGCGCTGCTCAAGGCGGACGTCGATTTGCTGTTCTTCGGCGGCATCGGCACTTTTGTCAAAGCGGCGTCGCAGAACAATCTCGACGTCGGCGACCGCGCCAACGACCCGGTACGGATTAACGGCGGCGAGTTGCGCGCCAAAGTGATCGGCGAAGGCGCCAATCTCGGCCTCACCCAGCTCGGCCGCATCGAATATGCGACGGCCGGCGGACGGCTCAACACCGACGCCATCGACAACTCGGCGGGCGTTGACACGTCGGATCACGAGGTGAATCTCAAGATACTGATGGGTGGACCGCTGCGGCGCGGCGACATCTCGCCGGCGGAACGCGACGCCGTACTCGAGAGCATGACAGACGACGTCGCCCGGCATGTGCTGAAGGACAACTACGATCAGACGTTGACTTTGTCGGTGGCGTTGTCGCGCGCGGCGGTCGACCTGGACGCGCATGGCCGTTTCATGCGTGATCTGGAAGCGCGCGGGCGGCTCGACCGCGCCGTGGAATTCCTACCCGACGACGGCGAACTGCGCCGACGCGCCCAGAACGCCAAAGGCCTTACGCGGCCAGAACTCTCCGTGCTGCTGGCCTACGCCAAGCTCGACCTCAAAGCCGAACTGATCGCCGGCGATCTGCCCGACGATCCGCATTTCCTGCCGGAACTCGCATCATACTTCCCGCACGCGGCCGCGGCCAAATTCCGCGGGGAACTCGAGCGCCATCGCCTGAAGCGCGAGATCGTCACCGACGTCATCGCCAATCGAGTGATCAATCTGGCCGGGCCGGTGTTCGTGGCACGCATGAAAGAGATGTCGGGAGCGCCGGCTGCGCGCGTTATCCGTGCCTTTGCGGTCGCCGAAGGCGCTTTCGGCCTCGGCAGCCTGAAGACGCGCATCGATGCGCTCGACGGCCGCATGCAGGCGAACGCGCAAATCGGCACGTATGCCGACATCGCGGAGCTGCTGCGCCGCCTCGGCCTTTGGTTCATCACCAACATTCCCGCCACCGCCGATCTGAGCGACACCGTGGCGCTCTATCGCGGCGGGGTGGAAAATCTGCGCGGTACGTTCTCGACGCTGATCTCGCCCTACGAGGCGAACGACACCGAAACGCGCATCGCGGCGCTGCAGGCGGCGGGCGCGCCGGCTGACGTGGCGGAAGACGCCGGCGTCTTGCCGCTGATGGCAGCGGCGCCGGAAGCCGCCTTGCTGGCGCATAACCAAGCGCTGAACCTCGATTTTGTGGTGGGCGCCTATTTCGCCATGGGTACCACGGTCGGCATCGACCGGCTGCGCGGCTTGGCGCAGCGCATCTCCGGAGGCGAGCATTGGGACCGCCTCGCCATCCGGCGCATCAGCGACGACCTGTTTGCCGGTCAGCGTGCACTGACGGCGGCGGCTCTAGCGATGCTGCCCTCCGGCACGGCGAAAGGCGGCCGCGCCGACGGCGTCGAAGCCGTGAAATTGTGGGCCGCCAGCAAAGCCGACGCGCTATCGCGCGCCAAGTCCTTCCTTGCGGCGCTGGAGCGCACCGGCGAGCTGTCGGTAGCGAAGCTGACGCTCGCCAACAGCCAGATCCACGAGCTGGCGGGACATTAGCGCGGAGCCATTCTGATACCGCCGTCGAGGCGCACGCATTCGCCGTTCATGTAGCCGTTCTCGAGCATCATCAACGCCAGTGCCGCGAATTCCGGCGGCGATCCGAGCCGCGGCGGAAACGGCACCATGGCGCCAAGCGCCTGCTTCACGTGATCGGGCGCGGCGGCCAGCAGCGGCGTGTCGAAAATGCCCGGGAGGATGGTGTTGACGCGAATGCCTTCCTGCGAAAGATCGCGCGCGATCGTGAGCGTCATCCCGGCGATGCCGGCTTTCGACGCGGAATAGGCCGCCTGCCCGATCTGTCCGTCCTGAGCCGCGACCGACGCGGTGTTGACGACGGCACCGCGCTCGCCGCCGGGCAGCGGTTCCAGCGTCAGCATGCCCGCCGCGCCGAACGCGATGCAGCGAAAGGTGCCGACCAAATTGATCTGAACGACGCGGTTGAATTCCTCCGCTGGGAAATGGCGGATCTCGCCCGTCTTCTTGTCGCGCCCGGCGGTTTTCATCGCATTGGCAATGCCAGCACAGTTGACCAGGATGCGCTCCTGCCCGTGCGCGGCGCGCGCCTTGCGGAATCCTTCGACGACGCTGTCGTCCTGCGTGACATTCACCTCGCAGAAAACGCCGCCGATTTCGGCTGCGATTTTCTCGCCCCGCTCTTTGCGCATGTCGAAGATCGCGACCTTGACGCCGCGCGCCGCCAGCGCCCGCGCCGTGGCTTCGCCAAGTCCGGATGCCCCACCCGTCACCACCGCGCCGATCCCCGGCCGAAGTTCCATAGAATTTCCCTTTCCGTTTTCCTGGCGATACTTAGACCGTCGCGAACGGCGCCGCAAAGCTGTCGATGGGGCAACTAGGCCTTTGCATCGCCCCAATCCGGCGCGATGATGCAGGCATGGATTTCGAGCTTCCCAATCCGGCAGCGGTCCAGCTTCCTGCCGTCATCACGCGCAACCAGCGTACGGTCGAACGCAGCTTCTGGAAGAAGCTGCTCAAAGTGGCTGGCCGCATTCCCTTCGCCGAAGACCTGGCTGCCGCGTATTTCTGCGCTGTCGATCCGCTGACGCCCGGCAGGGTCAAGGGCGTGCTACTGGCGGCGCTGGCCTATTTCGTGATTCCGACTGACATCATTCCCGATTTCATTGCCGGTTTCGGTTTCACCGACGACGCCGCCGTATTGGCGACCGCGATCAGTCTGGTGTCCGGTCATATTAAGCCGCGCCATTACGAACGCGCCCACGCCGCGCGGCATGTCCTCGAACCGCCCGCAGAGTGATGCGCCACGCCGCCGTCGAGAAATTCTGTCTGTCGCTGCCTGGCGCCACGCTATCAGTGCAGTGGGGTGAAGAGCGCATCTACAAGGTTGGCGGAAAAATGTTTGCGATGCAGGGACCGAAGACGCGCAAACCGCACACTCTGTTCTTCAAGGCGGGGGAAACGAGCTTTTACATTCTAACGCAACTACGCCACATCATCCCGGCGCCTTACCTAGCGCGGGCGCATTGGGTTTACCTTGAGCGATTGGATGCGTTGAATACGAAAGAACTAAAAGCCTATTTGGAGCGTGCACACGCACAAGTGGCGATGGGCCTTTCGAAAAAGAAGCGGGCGGCGTTGGGGATCTCGAAACGGCCGGAGTTCTGACGCCGTTCAGCGTACCAAAGATAGCTGGGCGCGCAGCCGTTCGGTATTGCCGTTGGCGCCGCCGACGAATTCGATGCCAATACCGTGCTCGTGGTGGCGCGCGACGCGCCCCGCCATCTGGCCGATCAGGATGAACTCGCCGATCGGCGGACGGAGATCCGTCTTCACCGATACACCGCTCATGGAAAGGTCGAGCACTTCGCACGGTACCAGCTGACCGTCGGCGCGGGTGAAGCGCGTTAAGCCCTTGGTGGGCGTGCGATCGTCACGGCGCAATTCGGATTCGTTGATCAGCGAGCGGTTCATGAACAACGTGAGCTGTTCGGCGATCCGTTCGCGCTTGAGAGCCGTGCAGATAAAGCGCACGCCGGCGCCGTAGCCGTCGCGGCGCACCACAGTTCCTTCGAAACGGCCGAAGCCGTTGACGTAGAGTACGACCTGCGTGTCCGGCTCAAGCACCAGCTCGCACTCGACCTGCGCGCCACCAGGAGACAGATCGACGATCTTGCATTCGCCTTCCTGGCCGTTACCGGGGATGAACAGCTTGCCGGGCAGATCGACGCGCACGCGCTTGAAGCGGCGCCGTTCCGCGCGCGCTTTGCTGATAACCGGCTCGACGTTCTTCATCGCCAGCGCCTGCACGCGCTCCTCCTGCATTCGCGACATAGCCGTGAGTGTGCGATAAAGACCCTCAACGGAAGGTTTACAGTTGTACCCGGCGCTCATGATTTCTGCGGTAAAGGGCACTTAACCTTGCGCTCACAAAGGGTTATAGGGGTGGCGCAAACGCCGCTCAACCGGCATCCGCGGAGACCTTTCATGGCAAAGAAAACAGCGTCGCGTGCTTTTCTGGTCATCGCGATGGTGGCGGCGGGCCTGGTAATGGCCGGCTGCGTTAACTTCAGCGCCGTGGACGACCTGAAGGAAGCCAAGCCGGCCGGCGGACCGTTCAGCGTCGCTCTGTTCGAAGATTATGCCTTCCTGGCCCGATCCTTCGGCGAGGTCGGCGCGGCCGGATACACGACGTTCGATCAGCAAGGCTCAATTTCGCTAGCCTCGATGAACAACGACGTCGCCAACCTCGCCAACGAATATGCCGCGAAAGCGCTGGCGCTGTCGCGCGGCGAGGTGGTCGATCCGGAGTCGAGCCTGGACCTGGCATCCCATGGATTGCGCGACCGGCTGGTGCGCGCGCTGACGCTAGGCCGCGACTCCTATCCCAGGGACGCCGCCCGCGCGCAGGCCGATTACGATTGTTGGATGCTGGACAAGACGGTACCTTCGCTGGCCGCCGCCGCCCAGCAGTGCCGCCACTCGCTTGATGCGAGCTTGTCGAGGCTCGAAAGCGAAGTTCTCACAACACAAAATCAAACGACGGCCTCGGCCGCAACATCGGCGCAAGCGCCGGGTGCATCGACATCGCAGTAACGCAACGGCAGCTTCGCGCGCGCGACAGAGCTGCGGCGATTGTTTATCCTGGCTCGAGGAAACCGTCGGGACGCGGTCATGCAAATTTATGACTACATCATCATCGGCGCGGGCAGTGCGGGCTGTGTGCTTGCCAATCGTCTAAGCGCCGATCCGACGGTCAACGTACTGCTGATCGAAGCGGGCGGACGAGATAATTCGTTGATGATCCGCATGCCGGCAGGCATTCCAAACCTGCTCGGAAAACCCAATCCGTTCAACTGGTATTACGAAACCGAGGGCCAGCTTCACCTCAACGGCCGTCGTCTTTATTGGCCGCGCGGCAAAGGCTGGGGCGGATCATCTTCGATCAACGCGATGATCTATATTCGCGGCCATGCGCGCGATTACGACAATTGGCGGCAGACGGGCTGCGAAGGATGGTCGTTCGCCGACGTCTTGCCTTATTTCAAGCGCGCCGAACGCAACGAAAATGGCGGCGGCGCCTTCCACGGCGAAGACGGACCGCTGTACGTCTCGAACGGTAAATCGGCCAATCCGCTATTCCGCGCTTTCGTGCGGGCCGGCGTGGAGGCGGGTCATGGAGAGACGCGCGACTTCAACGGCGCCTCGCAGGAAGGTTTCGGGCCTTATCAACTCAACATCCGTAACGGCGAACGCTGGAGCGCGGCGAGCGCTTATCTGAAGCCGGCGTTAGACCGTAAGAACCTGACAGTCGAATCATTCGCGCATGTCACGCGTATTTTGTTCGAGGGCACGCGTGCGGCCGGTGTGGAGTTCGCGCAAAAAAAGCGGGCCGTGAAGGTAGGCGCCGCCCGCGAGGTGATCCTATCGGGCGGCGCGGTCAATACGCCGCAGGTGCTGTTGCTCTCCGGCATAGGCGATCCGGAGACGCTCAAGCGTTTCG
>JAGWVX010000205.1 GCA_018970685.1 Alphaproteobacteria bacterium
CAACATCGTCACCTTCCACTATTCGCATGACGGGCAGAACTGGATTCAGCATCCCTGGCAGATGGAAGTGTCCGGCTACAATCACAACGTCTTCGGAGGCTTTCTCAGCCTGCGCGTGGCCGTCTTCAGTGCCGGTCAAGGCGAGGTGCGCGCGCGCAGCTTCGCCTACCGGGGGCTGGACGGCCGATCCGCTTGAACCGCCTTCCGCCGCCGCCAAGCGACAGTCTCTTTGCGCGGCGCAAAGCGAACCAAAGCGCGCGCCCGCGCTGCGCTCGGGCGCCCTGCCCCGAAATTCGCCGCGCGATTTCGGCCCACCCCTTTCCGGGGGGCAGAACTCCGATCACACCTTCAACTTGAACCCGGCCGCCTGCAGCGTGCGGCGGATTTCGGCGGCATGTGCGGCGTCACGCGCCTCCACCGTCATACCGAGGTCGGCGAGCTTGGCCGAGGTGTCGGTAATCATGCGGTTGTGCGAGACTTCCAGGATGTTGCCGCCGGCTTCGCCGACCAGCGCCGAGATCCGCGCCAGAACGCCCGGCCGGTCCTCGATCTCGATGATGAGCGAAAGGATACGGCCCTCGCGCGACAGCTCGCGCACGATGACGTTGGACAGCAGCCGCATGTCGACATTGCCGCCCGACAGCACCAGCCCCACCTTGCGGCCGCGGAAAAGGTCGCGGTTGGCGGTCACAGCGGCGTAGGCCGAGGCGGCCGCGCCTTCCACCAGCGTCTTCTCGATTTCCAGCAATGCGGCGATGGCGTGTTCGACGTCGCTTTCGCCGACCAGCAGGATGTCCTTCACCAGCGCGCGCACCACCGGCGTGGTCAGCGCGCCGGGCTGCTTCACCGCGATACCTTCCGCCATGGTCTGGCCGTAGCAGGGAAGGTCGTCGCCCTTCACGGCGTTGTGCATGGAGGGATAGGCGCGCGTCTGCACGCCGTAGATTTCGACGGCCGGGTTCAGCGCCTTGGCGGCGATGGAAATGCCCGAGATCAGCCCGCCGCCGCCGATCGGCACCACCAGCGCGTCAAGCGAAGGCGCGTCGGCCAGCATCTCCAGCGCCACCGTGCCCTGGCCGGCCATCACCTTCACGTCGTCATAAGGATGCAGAAAGACGAGATTCTCTTCCGCCGCGATCTGCTGCGCGCGCGTGAAGGATTCCGACAGCGTCGCTCCGTCCAGCACCACCCGCGCGCCGAAACCCTTGGTGTGCTTGACCTTGCTGAACGGCGTCATCAGCGGCATGACGATAGTGGCCGGAACGCCCAG
Source organism: Alphaproteobacteria bacterium (assembly GCA_018970685.1). Classification (GTDB taxonomy): domain Bacteria; phylum Pseudomonadota; class Alphaproteobacteria; order Micropepsales; family Micropepsaceae; genus Rhizomicrobium. Next base: position 1,271 of record JAGWVX010000205.1, read on the forward strand.
CCGGCCGGCGTGATAAGCCACGCCCTGGGCGTGGTTGCCTGCGGACATCGCGATGACGCCGCGCTTACGCTCTTCTTCCGTCAGCGACAGCAGCTTGTTGAGCGCGCCGCGGTCCTTGAAGGAGGCGGTGAACTGCAGGTTCTCGAATTTCAGCCAGATCTCGCAGCCGGCGATCTCCGACAGCGTGCGCGACGGGCGCGTGGGTGTGCGCTCGACGGCGCCGGCGATGACGGCGGCGGCCGCGCGTATGTCGTCGATCGTTATGGGTAAGGCGGCGGGCATGTCTGGCACGGGCGGCTCGTCTCCCATCGCGGGCTGGTAGCAGCGGAGGGATTTGAACCCCCGACCAAGGGATTATGATTCCCCTGCTCTACCACTGAGCTACGCTGCCGTGCCCGTGAGGCGGGGGATGTAGGGGCGCGGGCCGCGCCCTGTCAAGAAGCGGCTTGGCGTGCATAAGGCGGTGTTCTAGGCTGGGCGCCGCCCCGGAAAGAGGAAATCCGATGATCGTCGGCGCGCACACCACCATCCCCAGCAAAAACGAAAATGCCGACAAGGCGTTCTTCCGCGACGTGCTGAAGCTGCCCAACGTCGATGCCGGCGGCGGCTATGTGATTTTCGGACTGCCGCCCTGCGAAGTCGCGATCCATGACGGCCAGGATGCGACCGGGCACACGCTTCATCTGATGTGCGCGGATATCAGGAAATTCCTCGACAGGATGGGGACGCTCGGCATCGCAGCCAGTCCGGCGCGCAGCGAAGTGTGGGGCATGATGACGGAGATCACGTTGCCGGGCGGCGGTACGCTCTCCGTCTACCAGCCCACGCACAAACATCCCAAACATCCCGCAGTCGGTGCGGCGAAAAAAGCCAAGCCTGCGAAAAAAACGCCCGCGCGCAAAAAGGTCAAAGCCAAGAAGGCCAAATCAAAAGCGAAGAAGCGGTAGTTACTCCGCCGCCGCAAGAGCCGGTTCGGCGGGCGCGATCCAGCCGCCGCCCAAGACGCGCGCGCCCTTGTAGAAAACGCAAGCCTGCCCCGGCGCAATCGCCTCCTCCGGCTCGAGGAGTTCGACCGCGGCCGCGCGCGCCTCGCCCGCGGTCACCGAGGCCGGCACCGGCGCACGCATGGAGCGGACCTTGACCGCGCAATCGGCGGCTTCGGCGGGATCGGACAGCCAGTTGACGTCGCGCAGCAAAATATTCCGTGTGCGGAGCGATGAGCGCGGCCCGGCCACCACGCGCGCCTGCGCCGCGTCGATCTTCAGCACGAACAAAGGTTCGCCGTTACCCGACAGACCCAGCCCCCTGCGTTGGCCGACAGTGAAGCGGATGACCCCGTCGTGGCGGCCGATCACCTTGCCCGCTTCGTCGACGATCTCGCCGGGGCGAACCGCCTCCGGCTTCAGCTTCTCGACCAGGCCGGCATAGCGGCCGTCCTGCACGAAGCAGATGTCCTGGCTGTCGGGCTTCTCGGCATTGACGAGACCGAGTTCCGCCGCGATGGCGCGCACAACCGACTTCTCCATGCCGCCCAGCGGAAAGCGCAGATAGGAAAGCTGCTCGCGCGTGGTGGCGAACAGGAAATAGCTTTGATCGCGACTTTCGTCGGCGGCGCGATGCAGCTCGGGTCCGTCCGGCCCGTCGATGCGGCGCACGTAATGGCCGGTGGCCAGCGCATCGGCGCCCAAATCGCGCGCACTGTCCATCAGATCGGCGAACTTCACCCGCTCGTTGCAGCGCACGCAGGGGATCGGCGTCTGCCCCTTGGCGTAGGTCTCGGCGAAATCGGCGATGACGCGTTCGCGGAAACGCCGTTCGTAGTCGAGCACGTAATGCGGGATGCCCAGCGCTTCGGCGACGCGCTTGGCGTCGTAGATGTCCTGGCCGGCGCAGCAGGCGCCTTTGCGCCCCGCCATGGCGCCGGCGTCGTAGAGCTGCAGCGTGACGCCGATCACCTCGTGGCCCTCGCGCTTGAGCAGCGCGGCGGTCACCGAGGAATCGACGCCGCCGGACATGGCCGCGACGATGCGCATTTTGGAGGACGGGACGCTCATCCGGCGCGTCTTATCCGCTGGCCGCCCCCGCGGCAAGCCCGGCTATCCGATCGTGGTCGCGCCCGTCGGCATATAATTAAGCAGCGAAAGCTGGCCGAGCTGGGACGTGACTTTCAGGGCCGCCTGCAGCGCCATCTGGTTCTGATTGAGATTGCTGATCGCCTTGGTCATGTCCACGTCCTGAATATCCGAGACAAAGCCCTTGTAGAGCGTGGACAACGACTGCTGGTTGGTGACCGCATCGGCGAGCCGGTTGTAGGTGTCGCCGTTCGCCGCCGTCGCGGCGTTGAGACCGGTATAGGCGGACGTCGCCGCCGGCAGGATGCCGGTCAGCGTGGAGACCTGGGTCGAGGTCAGTTGTCCGTCCAGGCTGCCGGCCGGGCTGTCGGCATTCTGCAGACTCTGCAGCGCGGTCATCAGCTGCGTGCCGATGTCGGAAGCGAGCACGCCGATCTGCACGCTTTGGCCGTCGCCCACCATCACCGACTGCTTTTGCGTGCCGTTCTGGAAGAAGCTCGCTACCGTGCCGCCGGCGAGGGCGGACAGCGAGGCGGCGGTGAAAGGCTGCTTGTTGCCCTGCCCGCCGCCATAGATGTAGTTGCCGCTGGCGTCGGTCGAATTGAGGATCGCAGCCGCCTGCTGGAAAACGCTCTGCGCCGTCGCCATCAGATTGGTGCCGTCGCTGTTGCCGACGGCGTTGGTGATCGCCTGCCTCAACTGTTGGGCCAGTCCCGACAGCGTGGTGAGCTGGGTATTCTGCAGATCGGTCTGGGTGACGGCCTGCTGCGTGTTCGTCGCGTAGGAGTCCGCCCGGTCGGCCGCCGCGCGCGCCGCTTCGAGCGTCGCCGTCTTGTCGCCGAGGCCGACGTAATTGGTCGAGACCATGCCGCTGGCGACCTGCTGCTGCGTGGTATTGAGCGCATTGTTCGCCTGCATGATCTGCGACAGCATGAACTGGTACTGGCTGTTGGTGGCGACGCGATCGACGGACATGGCTTGCTCCCTACTGGATCTGCAGCAGCGTCTGGTAGAGCTGATCCACCACGTTCAGCATCCGCGCGCCGGCGCTGTAGGCGCGCTGGTAGATCATCATGTTGGATAGTTCTTCGTCCAGATTGACGCCGGAGACCGACGACTGGCGCGTTTGGGCTTCGGTGAGGCGCGCGTCCTGCGCCGTCTTGTTGGCGGCGACGGCGGCGCCGCGCGTGGCGATATCCTGATAGAGGGCCGCCGCGTAATTGCCGAGCGAGGTGACCTGCTGTCCCAGCGAGCCGGCCTTGCTGAATGTCTGCTGGGCGGTGTTGAGGTTCTGCAGGGCGACCAGGCCGCTGGAGTCGCTGCTGCCGACGACAGGACCGCTGGCGGAAAGATTCGCCTGGCCGAAGGCAAGCCTGCTCGGCGCGTTGACGATCGCGGGATTGACCGAGAAGCTCGCGGCCTGCTGCGCCTGCTGGTTGGCGCCGATCCCGAACATCTGGGTGAAGCTCATGCCGGTGGTGCCGCGCTGCGTGGTATCGGCGGACACCTGCAGCTGGTAACCGGGATAGGACGACGACGTCGCCGTGGTGATCGAGCCGTCGCCGTTCAGCGTGAAGGTCGTGGTGCCGCCCATCGCGGTGTTGAGCGCGCTGACAACGTCGCCAATCGTCATGCCGGCGGTGATCGTCACGACCGCCGTCTTGGGAACGTCGCCGCCGGGGCCTTTCAGCGAAAGGTCGATCTCGCCGCCCGCCGCCAGACCGCTGGAATCGCCGGCGGACAACCCGGTCGTCAGGATCGACGGCGCCGCCGACTGAAAGAGGTCGTTCAACCCGAAGAACTGCGAGAAGCCGACGCCGCCGCGGCTCGACGGCGTAGTGGCGTCGTCCTTGACGACTATGCCGTTCGTTCCCGTCGCCGAGACGGTGAGTTCGCCGTTCGTAAAGCTCGCCGTGCCGTTGGCGCCGAGCGCGCTGTTCAGGGCGGTGGTCAGCCCGCCGACGGTATTGCTGGGAAACGCCGTCCAGGTCGCGCCGCCGTCGGTGGAGTATTTGCCGGTGCCGAAATCCACGTTCACGGTCTCGATCAAATTGCCGCCGGAATCCGTCACGGCGATGTTGGTCTTGCCGGTGAAGTTGAGCGCATCGGTCGATAACAGGCCGGTGTTGCGTCCGGTCATGGTGGTCGGCGGGGGGAAGGCGCTGTTGGCGTTGTGCTGCTTGTTGAAGGATTGCGCCACGCCTTGGGCGAAAGAACCGAGTTCGTTCTGCAGGCCGGCGATCGTGCGGTCGCGCATCTGCAGCAGCCCCTCGATCTGGCCGCCCGAAAGATGGGGATCCAGAGCCTGCGACGCGCCGATCGCCTGGCCGTTCTGCGG
>JAGWVX010000206.1 GCA_018970685.1 Alphaproteobacteria bacterium
CATCCTCAAAGGCGGCCCAAGCATTGACGGTGTCGTCGGCCGACTGTGTTTTCGCCTGCCCCTTGCCGTCATAGCCGAACCGGCGGATCTTCAGCACGGATGGGCCGTCAATGGCTGTGAACGCGGCGCGCGCTTCCTCCGGCGACGAGACCCCATGAAAGGCAGGCGTCCGCAAACCCAACGAGGCAATGAAATTTTTCTCTTCAAGCCTGTCCTGCGTGAGCGCCAATGCGCGCGCGCCCGGATTGAGCGGCGTACGTTCGGCGACGAACGCGGCGGTGCGCGCCGGCACATTCTCGAACTCGAAAGTCGCGGCGTCACAGGTGATCGCGAAGTGCGCAAGCGATTTCTCGTCATCGTAACGGGCAAATGTACGTGCATCGCAGACATCGAAAGCTGGCGCATCGTCTTCGTCGCTGTAAACGTGCGTCTTGAGACCTAGCCTTGCGGCGGCGAGGGCCAGCATCCGGCCCAACTGGCCGCCGCCGAGAATCCCAATCGTACTGCCGGGCGCGACCGGCGCGGAAAGTCGTTTGGCCGGGCTCATTTGTCGAAGGGTGCTTCGTCGACGGAATCGGTTTGCTTTTTACGCCAATCCGCCAGCCGCGCGGCAAGCGCGTCATCCGAAAGCGCCAAGATTGCAGCAGCATGCAACGCGGCGTTCTTGGCGCCCGCTTCGCCGATAGCGAAGGTAGCCACCGGAACGCCGCCGGGCATCTGGACGATCGACAGCAGACTGTCGAGGCCTTTCAAGGCTTTGGATTTGATCGGCACGCCGAGCACAGGCAAGGTCGTCATCGAGGCCGTCATGCCCGGCAGATGCGCGGCGCCGCCGGCGGCGGCAATAATCACCTTCAGTCCACGACCGGCCGCCGCTTTGGCGTAAGCGCTCATACGATCGGGCGTGCGGTGCGCCGACACAATCTTGCTTTCGTACGGAATGCCTAGTGACTCCAGCAGCTCCGCGGCGGCGCGCAGGCACGGCCAGTCCGATTGGCTTCCCATGATGAGGCCGACGACGGGGGAGGTCATGCTTCCTTCCTTTGTGCCTACCGAATCGGCGGGCGAGGAAGCGGCACATTATAGGGAGGGAAAAGTCCAAGGAAAGCGCGGATTTGGGATGCATTAACCATTTGTTGGTGTTTATAAACGAGTTATTAACGAGCTGCCGTTAGGCTTATTTCACTGGCCAGAAGGCCGAGGGTGCGCATGAAGGTCGACAGAACGGGCTCCGTGAGAGGAGCACGTGCGGTTGGAGTCGCTGCTTATGTGAAGCAGGCTCAAGCCGTTGCGGCTGCCGAAGGTCCCGCTCCTCTTGGCGCCACGGCCAGCGTGCTGGGCATCCCCGAATCCGAATTCACACCGCGCGTGCGCGATGCCGTCATGACCTTGATGGGTGAAGTCGACAATCTGCGCCGGGAACTGCAGCAGACGCGCGAACGCCTCGAAGAAGTCGAACGAACCGCCGATCAGGATCAGCTTTTGCCGTTGCTTAACCGGCGCGCTTTCGTGCGGGAGCTGATGCGCTACATCGCCTTTACGGACCGCTACGGTACGCCGGCGACGCTCATCTACTTCGACCTTGACGGCTTCAAAGCGGTCAATGACACGTTCGGACACGCTGGGGGCGACGCGGTCCTCAACCATTTTGCCGAGACGCTGTTGGGTCATGTGCGCGACAGCGACGTGGTCGGACGTCTGGGCGGCGACGAATTTGGCGTATTGCTATCGCACGCCAACCAGGAACAAGGCGCGAAAAAGGCCGACCAGCTTGCCGATAAGCTGCGCGCCCAGCCGACGATTTGGAACGGCAAGCCGATTCCGACGAATTTTTCCTACGGGGCTTTCGAGCTGAAGCCCGGCGATACGGCCGATCTCGCCATCGCCCGCGCCGACGAGGCGATGTACGCGCACAAGCGCGCGGTGCGCTGATCAGGCGATGATGTCCGGCAAGAGCTGGTTGTTGATTTTGATGATCTGATCTTTGAGTTGCAGCTTGCGCTTTTTCAGCCGAGTCAGCTGCAGCATGTCGTGCGTGCCGGACAGCGCCTGAATGGCGGTGTCGAGATCGCGATGCTCCTGCGTCAGCTCGGCGAGCTTGGCGCGCAACTCGACTTCGTTCGGCTCGGTGACCTTGCCTGTCATTTCACGTTTTTCTTGGGCCCGGCGCCGCGCGGCGCACCGTCGCTCCAACGCCTAATCTTGGGCCAATTATAGCCGAAACAATCGAGAGTGCGGCCAATAGTGTGATCGACCAAATCTTCCAAGGTGTTGGGCGCGGCATAGAAAGCCGGAACCGGCGGCATGATGATGGCGCCCATCTCGGACAACGCCGTCATGGTCCTGAGGTGGCCCAGATGCAGAGGGGTCTCGCGCACCATCAACACCAGCGTACGGCGTTCCTTCAAGACGACATCGGCGGCGCGGGAAAGCAGCGTCGTCGTGACGCCGGTGGCGATTTCGCTCATGGTGCGCACCGAGCAGGGCGCCACGACCATGCCCCGCGTGCGGAAGCTGCCCGAGGCGATGGATGCGCCGATATCGCCCGCGGCATAGGCGAAGTCCGCCTTGGCTTCGACCGCCTTGGGTTTGACGCTGGTCTCGTAAGCCATTGTCAGCTGGGCGGCTTTGCTCACCACCAGATGAGACTCGATCCCAAGTTCCTTCAGCGCCTCCAGCAGGCGGATGCCGTAGACCACGCCGGAAGCGCCGGAAATGCCGACGATCAGGCGGTCCTTTGACGCCGGCAGGGCAGTGATTTTTCTCATGGCTCAACCCTTTACAGGTCGGAAGGGATAGGCGGAAGAGACTCGTGACAGGGCCTGAACTTGGTGCTCTAATCCTCCGTGCCTAAACAAAGAGGTGCATGCATGGCACTGCAAGGGCATATCCAGGAGTTGTCCGAAAAGCATAGAAAGCTCGAAGAGCTGATCGAAACCGAGATGGCGCACCCAGATTGGAGTGAAGCCAGGGTAGCCGCCCTCAAGAAGCAAAAACTCCGAATAAAGGACGAATTGGAACGACTGCGAAGCACCGTTCACTAATCTAATCCGCTTCCCATTTTGACGCGACGCCCTTGCGGCGATGCGGGTTTATGTTTCCTGTTCGACGATCGCCTCCGCCGGTTTGTTGACGGGGCTTGGTTTGACGAGCGCGAACACCGCAGCCGCCAACGCCAGGCAAACGCTCGCCGCGAGGAACGCCGCGCCGGGGAAATACACCGGCGCTTTGCCGCTGGTGAAATACGCGAACAGATAAGACATCGCCACCGGCGCCATGATCGAGGTGAGACTGCCGACGCTGGTGACCGCGCCCTGCAACTCGCCTTGCTCGGCGGGGCCGACCTCTTTCGACATGATGGCATTGAGCGCGGGCATCGAGAGCCCGACCAGCGAGCCCACCAGCATCCAGGCGTACATTTGCCAACCCTGGGCGGCGAAGGCATAACCGGCAAACGCCAGCACGCCGCAAGCCAGCCCGAAATAGACCGCCCGCACTTCGCCGATCAGCGGTATGACGGCGCGCGTCAGTCCGCCATAGACCACCGCGGTGATGGCGCCGGCGGCCATCAGCGAATAGCCGACGCCGGCGGTGGTCCAATGGAACTTCAGCATCGTGTAATAGGTCCAGGTCGCCGGATTGGCGTCATGGGCGAAGCGCATCAGGACGATCACGCCGCATAGCGGCAGCACGAAAGGAAATCGCCGCAGCGCCGTCAGCGCGCCCAGCGGATTGGCACGCCAGATCTCGAACTTGCGGCGGTTTTCCTGCGGCAGCGATTCCGTGAGTACGACGGCGCCGTATAGCGCGTTCGCCATGGCCAGCGCCGCCGCGATGAAAAACGGCAAGCGCACGTCGTGCTGTCCCAGAATGCCGCCGATCGCGGGACCGAAGATGAAGCCCAGTCCGAAAGCGGCGCCGACAAGTCCGAAATTCGCCGCACGCTTCTCCGGCGGAGAAATGTCGGCGATATAAGCATTGGCGGTCGTGTAGCTGGCGCCTGCCATGCCGGAGAGGGCGCGAGCGAAGAACAACCAGGTGATGGTCGGCGCCAACGCCGTGATGGTGTAGTCGATGCCGATGGCGACGAGCGCCAGGATCAGCACCGGGCGTCGGCCGAAGCGATCGCTGAGACTGCCGATTACTGGCGAGAAGAAAAATTGCATGCCGGCGTAAACGAATATCACCAGACCGCCGTAACGCGCGGCGCCGCTCAACCCGAGCCCCGTCAATTCGGCGATCAGCTTCGGCAGCACCGGAATGATGAGGCCCAGCCCCGTCATGTCGACGAGGATGGTGATGAAGATAAAGACGAGGGCGTGCCTGCTTGTCCGGCTTTCCGTCATGCAGGTCTCCCCAAACCCAATGCCAACCGGGCTTCGTCGGCAATCTCGTCCCACCTGCGCCCGCCTGTGAAGCGGCCGACCGACAGGACGAGGCTCGCAGACCCGTCTTCGCCGATCAACGGGGCGGTGAAATATTCGCCGGTCAGGAAGGGCATGCCGCTGTTGTCCACTCGGGCAAGGAAGCGCAGCGGCCCATCGCCGCCCAGCGTGGCGTCGAGCGCGGCGTACCACCGCGGCAGCGTGCCGGCAGGGATGACCTCATCAAGGAACTTGCCGGACAGATTGCCCATGATCTGGGCGAAATGGCTGCCCATCCGGACCACGCGCCAACGCCGTTCCTCGCCGCTGCTGGTACGTTGGTAGACGGCGGCATCGGGGAGATAAGGCTTCAACAGCGGCGGCAGGTTACTCCAGGCCAGCGGGCCTTGTGCTCTCGTTCGCCGCCACAATGCCAGGAAACGGCGCAGATCGGGATGATCGAAATTGGCCGTCCCGTCGCAAATCGCCGCCCAACCATTGTCCCTTGCCGTATTGTTGTATGAAGCGGCGCCCAGGATCATCGCGTGTCTTCCTCGCATAAGGCGCTGTCGCACCAACCAATTTATCACATTTGTGGCCGATTCGCGCCGCCGGCGGCAAACCCGCGCCGGCGGGGCTCGCCGGCGGCGGGCGGCAAAGTCGAGGATTTTCCGGTCATTCTAAATCAAGTCATTAAAAGTCGCCGAAATCGGGAGGTTCACCCGCCGCGCTGGCCGGATCAAACCGCTTCGAAGCATGCTATAGTTGCGCCGTGAACCCGATGGATATCTGGCAGGCTGCTCAGGTGCTCATCAGCCAACACGGCGCACAGGCTGAGAGCGTGGCGGCGAAGAATTTCGTCGAGCTTCAAAAAGCCGGCGACACCGACGGCGCGGCCATTTGGACCGCAATCATGATCGCTATCCAAAAGCTGAGAACAGCAGACGCGACCGCCGACGAACCCGAAAGCGGCGCGGCCTGACGACAGAGCGCGCAGGAGCACGCGGTCCGTTTGGCGTGCGGCAGCTGCGTCATAAGATTCCTAACGGCTCCAAACCGAGGCGTCGGCACTCTTCGGTCGCCACGTCCGTCCAGGAGCGCGTACCGTCGTAATGTCCCATGGCAAGCACAAGCTTGACCGTGTCGTCGTCCGCGCGCAACGGGGCGCCAAGAAATTCGCCGGTCAAATAAGATTTGTCGAAAGCATCGCTGCGCGAAAGCATACGCAGCGGCGCGCGTGCGGAGAGTACCGCTTCGATCAGCGCATACCAGCGCGGCAGATATTTTTCCCCGGCGGCTTCGTCGAGATAG
>JAGWVX010000207.1 GCA_018970685.1 Alphaproteobacteria bacterium
ACCTACCAGGCGGACAACCGGAACAATGTCCTGTTCATCGCGCGCGACATCGAGGGGGTTCAGCTCTATCGCGGCGTAAACAATCCCGCCGTCAACACCTACAATTCGCTGGGCGGTACCATCAACTTCGAGCCTCGCCAGCCGGTCGACGAAATGGGCGGCGATATCGGCGTCGACGGCGGCAGCTTCGGCACGATCAACTACCACGCAACGTTCAACACCGGAGACTGGAACGGCCTGAAGCAGACGATATCTTTCGAACGCGATTACAGCTCGAGCTGGCTGCAAAACGCGCCGGACTGGAACGACAACGTCTATTATGCGGCCAACGATACGTTCGGCAAGACGGAAGTCTATACCTACTTCGTCTACAACAAGAACCACGGCAACGCGCCGCAGTACATTCCCGTCAATCTGCTCCGGCAGTATGGCTGGGACTACCAATGGCCGGTCGACACCTATCGATCCGACAACACCGATGCCGATTACTTGGGCGTGATCGGAGTGAAGTCGCAGATCACGAGCTTCATCACTTTCGAAGACGATGCTTACGGCGGCGACAACAACTACCGGCGCACGTCTTTTTCGAATCCTGCCTATAGCGGCCCTTACTATCTGGACGACAAGGGCACGGGATACCCGTTCTGGCTGGATTACGGCCCGCCGTCGCTATACGACCCCAGAACCGTGTTTCCGTCGAGCAAACTCGGGACGGACTACCACTTCTACGGCTACAACGGCGCCATCTATGGCGACCGTTTGCAGGTCACGGCAGACCTCCCGTACAACAAGGTCACCGTCGGCGGCGATTACAATCTCGGCGAGTTGCACTCGCGTGAGTATTGGTACGGCGCGTTCAACATGCCGAGGACCGTCGGATACAACGACGCTTGGGACGAACGCGACACGCGGCAGATGTGGTCGGCCTATGTCCAGGACGATATCCATTTCTGGAACGACCGCGTGCACATCACGCCCGGTGTCAAGTACATCAGCTCCACCGCCGAAGATAACGACGCGCTCGGCTTCTTTTACGTTCCCCCCGGCAGCCTGCACGCCGACGAGCATTTCATGTCGCCGACGGTGGGAGCCAGCATCGAAGCGCTGCCCGATTTCACGCTCTACGCGTCCTATGGCAGGAACGTGAAGTTCCCCGACATTACGGCGTTGTACAATGAGCTGGGTTACGGCGGCGCGGTCCCGCCGGTCACCGTAAAGCCGGAATATGCCGAAGACTTCGAAGCGGGTGCACGCTACAAGCTCGACGGCCTACAGGCAGCGCTGAATTTCTATCACGAGAATTTTTCGCATATCATTTACTCGGCGAACATTCCCGGGGGATACGGCGCGACCGAACAGCTGAACGGCGGAAGCCAGCGTTACCAGGGCGTCGAACTTCAGTTGACGGAAGATCTCGGCGAAACCGAAACCGGCGACTGGAAAGGCTACTTTAACGGTTCCTACAACGAGGCCATCTGTACTTCGCAGTCGGGTCCGTTAAATCTCGGCTACGCCGACATCGGCGGCAGTTGCGCCAAAGGGCAATCCCTCGCCGACGTTCCGAACTACATGTTGAACGGCGGCGTCACCTGGGATTGGCACGCGTGGCACGTCGACCTGCAGGGGCAGTATGTCGGCAAGCAGACGCTCGTGGACTACAACACCAGCAACCCCGTCGATCCGTCGGTCATCAATCCGGGACAACCCACGCACATCCCGGACTATCTGCTCGTCAATTTGGGAATCGTGAAAGTGGTGCCGATCAACGATGGACTGGCGCATGCGGTGCGTCTCGCCCTCCACATCGATAATCTCTTTAACACCCACTACTACTCCAGTGCGGAAACGAGCTCCAACGCCTTGATGTCCGGCGAAGACGTTTACGCGAACGCCGGTGCGCCGCGTGCCGTCTACGCCAGTTTCAGCGTCTATTTCTGATCCAAGTCCGGCCCGGCCGGGGCTGCGAAAGCAGTCCCGGCCGGACCACCCGGTCGACCGCATCCGTATCGCGCGACAACGACCGACGGAGCGCCACACCGAGCGGCAGGCTGATGCGGCGCATTGGAGAATTATAATGTCGGCCGCTCGGCGATGCCCGCTAAGCTCGACAAGAACCAGAACATAGCCCAACGGGAGGCCCCAATGTCGCGATCTCGTCCGTTCCTCGCCTTGGCGGCAGCCGCGCTCGTCGCATCTGTTCCCGCGTCGGCCGCGCCCGCGGCAGATGCGCCGACCTACCACGTCACCAAGACGATCCGGCTTGGAGCGCCGGATCGCTGGGACTATGTCGTATTCGATCCGGTGACGAGCCGGGTCTACGTCGCGCATGGCGACCGCGTAACGGTCGTCGACGGACGCAGCGGCGCCGTCATCGGCAATATCGTCGGCATGCCCGGCGGCACGCACGGCATCGGCATTTCGCACGCCACCGGTCAAGGCTTTACCGACGACGGCAGGGCCGGCGTGGTGGCGGCGTTCGATCTGAAAACGCTGAAGGTCACGAAGACGATTAAAGCCGAGGAAGATGCCGACGGCATCTCCTTCGATCCCGTCAGCGGCCACATGTTCGTGATCGACGGGGACTCGGCGAAGCTGACAGTAATCGATCCGAAAGCCGACGACGTGGTTGCTACGGTCGATGCCGGCGGCCGCCTCGAATTCGGCGTTTCCGGCGACAACGGCAAGTTCTACGTGGACGGCGCGGAAAAGCACGAGATCGTGCGCGTCGACACGGCAACCAACAAGGCTGACGCTCATTGGCCGATGCCCACCTGCCTGCATCCGCACGGCCTGGCGATCGACCGCATGCATCATCGTCTGTTTTCAAGCTGCGGGAACAAGGTCATGGTCGTCATGAACGCCGACGACGGAACGGTCCTGGCGTCTTTGCCGATCGGCGAGGGGACGGATGCCGCGGATTTCGATCCGGAACGCGGTCTGGCCTACAGTTCGAACCGCGACGGGACGTTGTCCGTGGTCGCCGAAAAATCGCCCGACACCTTCGTTGCGCTGCCCGCGATACCAACCGAATTCGGTGCGCGCACGATGGCGCTCGACCCGAAAACCGGCCGTATCTATCTGGTGACGGCGGACATCACGGAGAACAAGTCGGTGCCCGCCACCGATTATCGCCATCGTTTCAGCACCAAACCCGGTTCGGTGCGGCTGCTGTTCCTGGATCCGGTGCGCTGAGCCAATACCCGGCGCTATTTCAGGATGGGGCGGAACGCCCCGTCCCAATCTTCGGCCGGCGGGTTGTCTTCGAAATAGGCGATGCGTGCCAGGTGCAGATCGTAAAGCTTCTGGCTGGCGCCGGATAGCTTGCGGCACTGATCGATCAGCTCGCGCGATTTTTGCCACTGCTGGGCCCGCACCGACTGGAAGATGTGGTCGTGGAAGGTGGCCAGCGCACGAAATTTCGGACTGGCGCGCATCACCGGATTGCCCAGCATGGCGTAGAGCTTGAGCGGCTCATCGTGGCTGCCGACGGCGATATAATCGATCTCCAGGAAGGCGAAGCCGCGTTCGGAGCTCTTGCGCGTGCTCTCCGCGACGATCACCGCCGGTCCGTATTGACCGGAAATCTGCTGAATGCGCGTCGCCAGCACGGCGCAGTCACCGTTGACCGAATAAGCGGTACGGCCGTGCGCCTTGAAGCCGCCGGCAATCGCCGGGCCGGTGGAAATGCCGATGCCGATTTCCACAGGCGACAGCGCTACGCCGTCTATGCGCCGCTCATGGGTGATCACATCGTTGGTCCGCGCGATGACCTCCATCATGCCCGTGGCAGCCTCGCACGCATGGATGGCATGTTCGGGATCGTCGAGGGGGGCGTTCCAGAAGGCGGTGAAGCCCTCCGTGGTCAGCTTGTCGATGGTGCCGCCGTGGCCGAGCGCCTCTTCCATCAAAGGCTCCAGCACGCGCTGCATCAAACGGGTGAAGGCGGCGGGATCGCCCCGGAACGACGACGCCAAATCGGCAAACCCGCGCACGCCGCATGCCAGATAAGTTACCGTGCGCGTCTCTCCCTCAAGCTTCATGAGCTGCGGATTGCGCGCGATCTGGTCGATCATGCGCGCGGGCAGCGCATCGGCGAAGGCCAGCTTCAGCCGCGAACGCAGGGTTGCGATCTCCAGGCCGCGCGCCCCGGCGCCGGCCAGCCAGACCGCAGCCACGCCGATGTTCAGGCCCAAAGCGTCGAAGAGCACATGTTCGCCGGCATAGAGCTGCCAGGAGACGTAGCTGGCGCCGGCGATGATGCAGACGGCGAACAATCCCGCCCAACGCACGCCCAATCGGGCGAACAGGAAAACACAACCCAGGCCGAACAACGCCAGACATAGAAGCTCTGCTTCCCCCGCGGAGGCAGGGCGCCGCAACGCGGTTCCCAGCAGGAGGTTTTCGGCGGCTTCCGCGTGAACCTCCGCAATGGGCATCGGGCCCAGCGGTGTATCGACCAGCTCGTCGGGCGCTCCAACGTAAACGATGGCGCCGTTCAAACTTCCGGGAGCAAGGGTCTTGTCGACCAAGGCTGAGACCGACACGTCGCGGTCCGCCTGCGGACCGGCGTAGGCGATCCACAGCGCGCCGTCCGGCGTGGTGGCAAGATCGGTGTGCTCGACATCGACCGAGGCAACACCAGGCGCGCTGCCGAACAGTCCGGTATTGCCGTCGTTGCTTTTCAGTACGATCGCATCTTTGCCTTCGGTCAGACGCAGTACCTCGGCATCCAGCGTCGGCACGGCTTGGTCGCGAAGCCGGAAGACCAGCGGCATGCGTCGAACCTTGCCGTCGGCGTCGACGTCCAAATTAACGGCGCCCACGCCGGCGCTGGCGGCCTCGATGACAGGCAGCGAAGCGGCGGCCTGATCGAAGGCGCGTGTCTGGCCGAAGGGATAGGACCTGCCGGTCCAGGCGACGGTGGCTTTCAGCATCAAGGTACGCGCCGGCCTGGCGTCCCCCAATAAAAAGCCCGTTACCGCTTGGATGCCGGAAAATGCCGAAGCCAGCGCGTCATCCGGCGACGGCATGTGTTCGAGTTCCGTGCGCGCGGCATCATAGGACGGTCCGGGCGGCACCAGGGCCAAAAGCTTCTTTGGCGACGCCGAATCCGGCTTTTCGAGCGGCGTAACGAAAACGACGATGGAGGCGCCCTGCTCCTTCATGTCGTCAACAAGCTTGGCGAAAACGGCCCGCGGCCACGGCCAAAGGCCAAAACGCTGGATAGCGGCGGCGTCGACGGCCAGGACGCGGACGCTGTGGCCGCTTCTAACCCGTGTGTCTTCATAGGCGCGAGGTTGGGACCGCTGGTAATGGTCGAATAGGATTCCACGCAACCATGTTGCGGCCCCGCCGACATCGGCGCCGAGCACGAACAGCGCCAGGGCAAGCGTGGCGAGAGGGAGCGCCCAAACGGCAATAGGCCTGCTACGAAAAATCATAATCATCCCATTCCGGCGCAAGTCCGCCGATTGCCGTCAATTTATCACGCGCCGCGCGGCAATGCGGAAGAAGCTTTGCGTCATACTAACTATGACGGGCAAGAAAACCGCATCGCAATAGATTTGGCGAGGCAGCCTGCCGGCGTCCGTTCCCGGTCCGCCGGACACCGGGTATCCGCCGGCGGCCGGTGACGCTGGCGCTATC
>JAGWVX010000208.1 GCA_018970685.1 Alphaproteobacteria bacterium
TTTAAGCTGGACCAGACGTTAGGACGGTTTCGCGCAGGCTATAGGCCTGCGCATTTCGCAAACGACGACGCAATGTCGGTGCGCGGTTCGCGCCGTGGCGAGATGATTGCGCGCTGCGTGGTGGAAAGTGGCACTTCTTCCTATTATTCCGCCATCAAGGATGCCACCAACGAACCAGTTCTGAAAGAAATAGCCGGACGGATCGCGGCCGACGAATTCCGACACTATAAGCTCTTCTTTGAAACGCTCCACGCACAGAATGAGCCCGACCTACCCTTCTGGAAAAAACTAATGGTCGCGATCGGTCGCATCGCGGAGTCCGATGACGACGAGTTGGCCTTTGCTTACTATTGCGCGACTGTTCCGGCGAGCCAGCAAGCCGTCAAGCCTTACAACCGGCGCGCGGCCGCAAAAGCAGCTTATCTTACAATGCTGCGCATTTATCGACGCCGCCACATTCGGAAGCTGACACAGATGGTGGCGAAATCCGTAGGTGCAAATCCGCAAGGACGGCTGACGCAGTTGGCGGAGGCGCTTCTGTGGCGGATGCTCAAGGTGCGCGCCGGTCTGTCTGGGGTGACGGTCGAAGCGGCCGGTTGACCGTAAACCGCGGTAACGTCATGAAGGGCGGTTTCGCCGCGCTGTTGGGCGCGAGGCATTCGTTCACTCTGGGAGATTGTTTTATCAAATATAATGAATTGGATCGATTGACATGCGAATGCGAGGTTCCGGCCTGACCGAAAGCCGGAGCCGACGCAGTGAGCATGATCGTTCCCGAGACAGAACCTAGCACGACATCCGAGACAGCGTGCGCGCCGCACCGATCGCGCCGCAGCGGGGTAGCGCCCGCAGCCGCCATAATCCCAGGCATACTCCTGACATCTGCCATCGCAGGGGCGGCATTCGCGCTTCGCCAGATACCCGGCGTCTCACTGTTCAGCCCGATGATCTTGGCAATTGTCATCGGCATCGCCTTCCACAATTTCATCGGCACGCCGGCGCGTGCAAAAGCGGGCGTGACGTTCTCGCTGCGGAGAATCCTGCGTTTCGCAATTATCCTCCTGGGTCTGCAGCTGACCGCAGAGCAGGTTGCGGAGGTCGGAATAGCCGGTGTTTCGGTGATCATGGTCGTTCTGACCGGTACTTTTGTCTTTACGACGTGGCTGGGCCGCATGCTGGGAATTGAGCGCAAGCTCGTCGAGTTGATCGCTGCCGGGACTTCGATCTGCGGTGCATCCGCCGTCATCGCGACCAACACGGTCACAAACGCGCCGGACGAAGATGTCGCCTATGCGGTCGCCTGCGTCACGGTGTTCGGTTCCATCGCGATGTTTTGCTATCCGCTCCTGGAGGGACTGCTGCACCTCCCGCCGCATGCCTACGGGCTTTGGGCAGGATCGTCGATCCACGAGATCGCGCAGGTGGTTGCCGCCGCCTATCAGGACGGCAAGCAGGCCGGCGATTTCGCTACAATTGCCAAGCTTTCCCGGGTGATGATGCTGGCACCCGTCGTGATTTCGCTCGGTTTGATGAACCGCATTCCTCCGCACGAGGGAGGCCGCCATCCGTCAAGACCGGTACCGATGCCTTGGTTCGTGCTTGGATTTATTGCCTTGGTTGGTGTCAACAGCGTGGTTGCAATCCCGACGGAGCCCAAGGCAGCGATCGTCGCGGCGACAAGCTTCCTGCTTTCCGTCGCGCTTGCGGCCATGGGCCTTGAGACCGACATTCGCAAATTGCGGGCAAAGGGGCTGCGGCCGCTTTTTCTCGGGTTGGGCGCCTTTCTTTTCATCGCCGGTTTCAGTCTGATGCTGGTGAAATTGACCACGTGACTCGACTGCGATGACGCTGGAGCAGCTTCGTATCTTTGTAGCTGTGGCCGAGCGCGAGCATGTGACGCGGGCCGCGCACTATCTCCGCTTGACCCAGTCGGCGACGAGCGCGGCTATTGCCGCGCTCGAAGCGCGCTATGCCACCAAGCTGTTCAACAGGATCGGGCGCCGAATCGAATTGACGCCCGCCGGCCGCGTGTTCCTCGCCGAAGCCCGCGCCGTGCTGGCGAGGGCCGCGGCCGCCGAAACCATTCTCGCGGACGTCGCCGGCCTCAGGCGCGGATCTCTGACGCTCGCCGCCAGCCAAACCGTGGGCAATTACTGGCTACCGCCTCTGATGCATCGCTATCGGGCCGCCTACCCCGGCATTGCGGTGAACTTGACCATCGGCAACACCGAAACCGTTGCAGCCAAGGTCCGTGACGGCGCCGCCGATCTTGGTTTTGTCGAAGCCGCCGTCACCGATCCGCTGTTGTCGCTGACGCCTGTCGCCGAGGACGAATTGGTGCTCGTGACAAGCGCCGGCCGGAAACCGGCAAAGAAGCGGTCGCAGACCCCTGCCGATCTTAAAGGCCTTCGGTGGGTGTTTCGAGAGCAGGGTTCCGGAACGCGCACCATTTTCGAAGCGGCGATGTCCGGTCTGGGCGTTGACGTTTCGGAACTCGATGTCGTCCTCGAACTGCCGTCCAATGAGGCCGTTCGAGCGGCGGTGCTTGACGGCGCGGGAGCCGCGCTGTTGTCGAAACTGGTTGTCGCAGTACCGCTGAAGGCCGGCACGCTTGTGGCGCTCAACATTGCCCTGCCGAAGCGCCAATTTTTCGCACTCCGGCACAAGGAGCGCTATGTCACGCAAGCCGAGCGGGAATTCTACGCCGTCATGGAGTCGCGGCCGGGACGCCCCCGCGGCGCGCACCCGCTTCACACGCGATCGCAGCGATCTTGAACGGCCGCGTCAGACGCTGCGTTTGACCATCATCTGCTTGATTTCGCCGATGGCCTTGGCCGGGTTCAGACCCTTCGGGCAGGTGTTGGTGCAGTTCATGATCGTGTGGCAGCGATAGAGGCGGAACGGATCCTCCAGATTGTCCAAACGCTCACCGGTCATTTCGTCGCGGCTGTCGGCCAGCCAGCGATAGGATTGCAACAGCGCCGCAGGGCCGAGATAGCGGTCGGAGTTCCACCAATAGCTTGGGCACGAGGTCGAGCAGCAGGCGCAGAGAATGCACTCGTAAAGGCCGTCCAGCTTGGCGCGGTCTTCCGGCGATTGCTTCCACTCGGTCTCGGGCGCCGGCGTCTTGGTCTGCAGATACGGTCCGATAGAGGCGTATTGCGCGTAGAAATGCGTCATGTCGGGTACCAAGTCCTTCACGACGGCCATGTGCGGCAACGGATAGACGGCCACCGGTCCCGACACGTCCGTGATGGATTTGGTGCAGGCCAAGGTGTTGCTGCCGGCAATATTCATGGCGCAAGAGCCGCACACGCCTTCGCGGCAGGAGCGGCGAAAGGTCAGCGTGGGATCGATCTCGTTCTTGATCTTGATCAGCGCGTCCAGAACCATCGGACCGCAATTCGTCAAATCGACTTGATAGGTGTCGATACGCGGGTTCCCGCCTTCAACCGGATCGTAACGATAAACTCGGAACTCCTTGGTGCGTTTGGCTTTTCTGCCATTCGCGCCCTTGGGGCCTTTCCACTTCTTGCCCTTTTTGGGTTTGCTGCCTCGGGGCAAAGTGAATTGGACCATGGCGGGTGCAAACTCCGGAAATTCCAGGCCTTGTGCTTATCAAAGTGCGCCCTGCGCCGCAACGCGCTTCAAATGACGCCGAGCTTCCTTCCGACCTTCTCGAAGGTCGCCAACGCGAAATCGATCTGTGCGTCGGTCAGCGCCGCACACATCTGAATGCGCAAACGGGCCGTTCCTTCGGGCACCACGGGATAGCCGAAGCCGGTGATGAAGATACCCTCCGCTAACAGCTCCCGACTCATCCGGATGGCGAAAGCCGTGTCCCCGACGATGATGGGCACAATGGCCGATTCGCCCTCCAGCGGCTTGAAACCGCGCGCCTTGAGTCCGTCGCGCATCTTGCGGGTGATCGCATGCAGGTGTTCGACACGGCCCTGCTCGTGCTCCAGCACGTCGATGGCCTTCATCGCGCTGGCGGCGATGGTCGCGGGCAAGGCATTGGAAAACAGCTGAGGGCGCGAGACCTGTTGAAGATAGTCGACCAACGTCTTCGAGCCCGCAACGTACCCGCCGGCCGCCCCGCCGAGCGCCTTGCCGAGCGTCCCGGTGACGATGTCGATCTGGCCTTCCAAACCGTAGTGCTCGGCCGTGCCGCGCCCGTGTTTGCCCATGACGCCGACGCCGTGCGAGTCGTCGAGAATGATCGAGGCGTCGAATTTGTGCGCCAAAGCGGCGATCTCCGGCAGCTTCGCGATATCGCCCTCCATGCTGAACACGCCGTCGGTCACGACGAAGATGCGCCGGGCGCCTTTCGCCTCGGCGAGCTTGGCTTCGAGGTCGTTCATGTCGGAATGCTTGTAGACGAGACGCTTGGCCTTGGCCCCGCGGCAGCCGTCGATCAGCGAGGCATGGTTGAGCTCGTCCGACACCAGCACATCGTCGGCGCCCGCGACAGCCGGGATCAGGCCGGTATTGGCGGTCCAGCAAGACACGTAAGTGAGGGCGCTTTCGGTATGCGACAACCGGGCAAGCGCCTTTTCGATCTGGTCGTGGATGGAGAAGGTGCCGCAAATGAAACGCACCGAGGCCGTGCCGGCGCCGTAGTCGTCCAGAGCTTTCTTGCCGGCGGCGACGACTTCCGGATGATCGGCAAGGCCGAGATAGTTGTTGGACGACAACACCAGCACCCGGCCCGTCTTCTCGGCCATGGTCACTTCGGTATCCATCGGTCCGGTGATGTGGCGGAACGCCTTCAGCGTTCCCGCCTTCTCCATGGCCGCAAGGTCGCTGCGCAGCGATTCATCGAGAGCTGCGGTCATAGCTCGCTCCAATCCAGCACGACTTTTCCCGAAGAACCCGAGCGCATGACGTCAAAGCCCTTCTGGAAATCCTTGTAGGAAAAGCGATGGGTGATGACCGGCGCGATATCCATGCCGCTTTGGATCATCGAAGTGAGCTTGTACCAAGTCTCTCCGAACATACGCCCGTATATGCCGCGGATCGTCAGTCCCTTGAACACAACCGTGTTCCAATCGATGCCGGTGGCCTCGGGCTGAATGCCGAGCATGGCGATCTTGCCGCCATGCGCCATGGTGTCGAGCATTTGCCGAAAGCCGGCCGGGTTTCCGGACATCTCCAAGCCCACGTCGAACCCCTCGTGCATGCCGAGGGTTTTCATCACTTCGCGCAGGTCCTGCTTCTTGACGTTCACGACGGCCGTGGCTCCCATCTTCTCGGCAAGCCCGAGGCGGTAATCGTTGACGTCGGTGACCACGACGTACCGCGCGCCGGCCTTCACCGCCATCGGCACCGCCGACACGCCGATCGGCCCCGCCCCGGTGATCAGGACGTCTTCTCCGACGAGATCGAAGGAGAGCGCGGTGTGCGCCGCGTTGCCCAGCGGATCGTAGATCGCATAAAGCTCAAGCGGAATCTTGGCGTCGCAATTCCAGATGTTCATCGCCGGCACGGAAACCAGCTCGGCGAAGGCGCCGTTTCGATTCACGCCGACACCGAGGGTGTTGGCGCAAAGATGGCGGCGTCCGGCGAGACAATTGCGGCAGTTGCCGCAGACGATATGCCCCTCGGCGCTGACCAGATCGCCGACCTTGTGGCTTTGG
>JAGWVX010000209.1 GCA_018970685.1 Alphaproteobacteria bacterium
TCGTCGGTAGGTCGGAATGTAATGTGAACGTCACATTCCTGGTCGGACTTTGCGTAGATATTTCCGAGGAGCTCAAACATTCTACCCTCGAGTTTCACCGATGTTCCGTTGACGACTGCCTTTCCAGCGGTGCCCTTACGTGGATGAACAATAAAAGTGTGAATGTGCTGAACTGCCATGGCTTCTGCCCGAATCCCCGCGTGTTGAATTTAGTCCCGCAGGTTGCATCGGAACAGCTCTGCGACCGGGAGCCGTGAATTAGAACATATCATGAACATACTGATTACTGTGCATCGACGCAACCTGGAAAAGCTCAGGGGCATTCGCCGACGACCTCGGTTCACCCCTTCCTGCGCCTTTCAGTTATTGCAGTTAGGTGGCGCACGGCTTATATTAAGGTCTCGGAGAATGGCTATGACCACCCAAGTCCTAGAGTTTGTGAAGCTATCTGATCGTGATCGCCGTAAGGCTGATGCGGCGTCGAAGCTCGCCCGCCCGGGGACCACTTTCGAGGTGTACATCCGGCAGCAGACTGGTGCCGATTATCGGGTCGAACTGCCGACGCTCGCTTCGGAAGCGATTCAAACGCTGTTAGTGCATCTCGTAAGAGGTCAACGCGTCGCCATCCTTGCCGAAGACGAAGAAATCAGTCCAAATGATGCAGCAGAGATTTTGGGTATCTCGCGCCCACTCGTTGTTCATCGTATGGATGTTGGCGACCTACCATTCCGGTATGTCGGAAAACATCGGCGAGCAAGATTGAAGGATGTCCTCTCCCTCAAGGCCAGGCTTGAAACCCAGCAAGCTGCGCTAGATGCTTTGGCGGATGACACCGAGTCGCTCATGCGAGATCATGGCCTATAAGCCAGTCGTCGTGGTCTATGATGCCTGCGTTCTCTATCCCTTTCATCTCCGCAATCTGCTGATCCAGTGCGGCGTTGACCGATTGGTCGACGTCCGCTGGACCGATGCAATTCATGACGAATGGATTCGCAACCTCGCGGCACATGCTTCGAATGTTCCGGTTGAGCGGTTGACCAAAACGCGAGATCTGATGAAGCAGGTGTTGCCCGCTGCCAACGTTACCAGCTATGAGAAATACATTCCACAACTGACGCTTCCTGACCTCGACGACTGCCATATTCTCGCAGCTGCGATTGCAGGCAGTGCAACCCTTATCGTGACGTGGAATCTAGCTGATTTTCCAACCGAAGCACTTGTGCCATATCACGTTACCGCGCTAAATCCGGATGATTTTCTCATGGATCTCTATAGGATGGCCCCCGATGCTATGATCGTCGCGGTGGCAAACGCGCGCAAAAATCTTAGAAAGACTGCGCCAAATGTAGCGGCTTTCATCGACGCGCTTGAGCGGCAAAAACTAACTCACTTCAGTGTAGTACTTCGACGTCATTCAGACGAGCTCTGACAGCTAATCATCAGCCTGAAATGTTCGATGATCGCTGCGACGTGCCTTCTCGATTTGGAGTAAAAGATCATCTTCCAACCTCGACTCTTAATGGGATATCGTCGAGAGCTTTCAGGCGCGCTGGCATGTCAAGCAGCTTTATAGCGGCTGCCGTCATAGCCTCAGCGACAGTCGAGTAGATTTCAGCTGAACTCATCGAGACGCCGTCTGGAAATGTGACTGTCGCTTGATAGCCATTACCTTTGGGCGCGGCCGAAAGCGCAATGGTGTGCAAGTCAGAACCTCCGCATTCGCCATGCAGTGATATCGAATGTACCAGAGAAGCAGGAGTGGCGACATCGCAGTCGACGCCGGCGAAATTTCATACTCTCCACCTAGTCCCCGCCAACATCCAGGTCGGAAATAAAAGGTATCACGCAGGTATGGAACATTTGGCGACGATCCATTCAGGCCAGACCACTGCCGTCATAAACCACATGATTGTCACGGCTCCTCGCCAGCCTGATTACCGCAGTCCTGTTTCCGACGGTGTCTACTTCGGTTGAGGCATCAATCAGCCAACCGGAAATCAAGTGGACAACCTCGCCCCGACTCAACACAGCTGAACATGCTAATTGCCCCGTCTTCGCCATACGAGCTGAGCTTCCTTGCCTTCATCCGACGGAAACAGCGCCGCGCCAAACGGCTCGCCAAAATCCGGTCCGTCGAACGTCACGCGGAGATAATCCTTCTGCGTTTCGCCATTCGTGCGCGCCGTCCAGGCGTCGCCGACCCGCGACTTGCCGACATAGACCCGGAACGCCGGCGCGTTCTCGTTGTCGCGGTTGTCGTTGGGCACGAAGCGGAGCTTGGCGTCGATCGTCAATGTGCGGACACTGCCGACCCAGCCGCCTTCCGTGGTGGGGGTAAAGGTTCCGATGATAAACGACATGACTACTCCTCCGATTGTGGTTGCGATTCGTTCGATACCGTTCGGCACCTGTGGCGTACGATCTGCGCCGGTGGCAATGGCGTGCCGCCGTTCAGCTCCCGCTCCTTGAACGCCTTCGCGAAATTCCGGTCGGCCTCCAGGAAACTCTCGAGCATGTAGGGGATGAGCTCGGCGACTGCTTCTTCGCTTCCATAGGCGGCGTTGTAGAGTTCGGCATAGAGTCCGAGCTTGCGTGCGAGCTGCGGACTAACCGTGACGGCGATCTTGACCGGCACGCGGTCGGGCAATTTGGCGAGTTTCAGGTCCATGGTTTCATCCGTTGTATGCCGCCGGAAATACGAGGTCTTTGTTGAGCACGACCCGAAGCGGCCAGCCGGGCCTGATCGTGACGGTCGGCTGGACGTTCAGGTTTTTCTCGACGATGCGCTGGCCGGCCTGGTTGGTGCTCTCCTGCGTCGATTGCCGGATGGCTTCGACCAGGTTGCTGTTGCTGTTTCCGAAGGACACCTGCGTTCCGACGCCCAGGAGCGTCGACATGGCGATGCCTTTCAAGAGAGTCCAGGTGTGGTAATCGATCTCGTCCTTGAGCCCTGCATACCCTTGGGTATCGGTGGCGGGCAGATTGTCGATTTCCATCGATGTGCCGTTCGGCATGACGATGCGTTGCCACACGACGAGCGCGCGGCTCTGCCCGAATGCGACGACGCTGTCATAGGTTCCAATAAGCCGGCTTCCCCTCGGGACAAGCAAAGTGGAGCCGTCGATGCTGCTCCAGACGTCCTCCGTCACCTGCGCCATGACCGTACCGGGCAAGTCTGAATCGAGGCCCGTGATAAGGCTCGCCGGGATGATCGTGCCGGCCAAAAGTTCATACGGCGATACCGGCGTCTGCAGCGCGTGCGGATTATAGATTCCCTTGTCCGGCGTGCCGTTCAGGACAGCCAACTTCCGCGCCTGGTCGTTGGGGTCCCGGCTTGGATCAAGATGAAGACCGCTTTCGTTCGGTGGCGTAGCGGTCAGGCCCGAGGGCGGTGTTTGATCCGCGGCAGAAACTGACGATGCCGGTCTTGCCTCCGCGTCCTGCTCCGCAATCCGGACCATCACGCCCGCTTCGTTGGCCTGCCGAGCCAGATCCGCTTGGTGCATGTTCTCGGCACGCTCCGCATCGGCTTGCGCATTCGGCTTGAACACGCCGGCATCCGGCTGAATGCCAAGACTCTTCTCGCGCTCGACGACGGAAGGACCAAGATCGCCGGGCATCGGTGGGCCAAGGCGCACCTTGCTGTAGTTCGACGGCAGCGCCGCCATAGCATCGGGCAGACGCTTGGGTCCGACATTCGCGGATCCTTGGCCGTTTACGCGAACTTTCAGATGGGTGTGGTCCAACGCCAGCCACGCCGCCCCGAATATCCCGGCCGCAACCGCCGCCGCGATGCCGATGAGAAGGTTTCGCTTGAAGCGAACGACCCGGCGCGGCTTGCCACGGAGAACAAAGCGCTCGGGATCGGCCTTCTTGGGCGGATTGTCGGGGGAATCGTTTTCGGCCATGGCTCACCCGCCGAAGAGCGACGAAGCGCTGCCATCCTTGCGGTCGGTCCGGATGATGCGCACCACCTGCTGACTGCTTTCGCCGAGACGCAGCTCGGCGGCCTGGAACAGGCGATCGACGATGTAATAGCGGCCGCGGACGCGGTAATTGACGAGATCGCTGCCACCGTTTTGCCCAACAACGAAGAGCGGCGGCGATTGGGTCTCGGCGATGTCCTTCGGGAATTCGATATAGACCTTGCGGCCGTCGTCGAAGGTGCGGACCGGCCGCCAGGGCGGATCGTCGCCGGTGATCGCGTATCCGAAGTCGAGCGCATTCAAGGCGATATCGCTACCGATGGCGGTTGGCTCCGGCGTCGGCGCGGGCTGCTGACCGATGGTCTTTATCATTCCCTCGTTGGGGTAGCGCCAGGAAATCGCCGCCATCGAGACATGATCGGTGCTTTCGAGTTCCAGATGATAGGTGTGCCGGTCGGTCAGGATGACGAGATTCGTTTTCAGCCCCGCACTGAAGGGCTTGACGAGAACATGCACCTGCTTGTTGGGCCCCTGCCCACTCGTCGTGTTGCCGACGGTCCAGCGCACCGTGTCGCCGGCGGAGATCGCCGACAGAGTCTCACCCGGCTGAAGGGCGATGTCGGTCACCTGCTCAGGCGCCGCGTAGAGACGGTAGAGCGCATCGTCGGCGTAGGGGTAGACCTGCACCGCGTTGACGTAATCGCGTTGCACAGGCTCATGAAGCGATGCCCGATTGGCCGCTGCCACGCGGCCGACGGGCGAGCGAAGCGGTAGTCGTTCGACGATGGCATATTTGGAAAGTCGTGGGCCGACCACCGTTCCTGTGGGAATTGGTTGCGGCGGTGCTTTCGCCGGCGGCAGATTGCGCACCTGCACGGCCGCCTTGAACGGCGCACTTTTGTGAGTTGCCTGCGGCGGTGCGCTGGCGCAGGCCGTGAGCAAAGTTCCGGAAACGGCGGTGGCCAACAAGACGCGGATATCCATGGCGGGTCTCCTCAAGGCATTTCGGAAGAGTTGAGTTCGCGCGTCCAGGCGATGCCGTCGACATAAAGACCGAGCGGATTCTTGCGCAGCTCATCGGCGTCACTGGGCGGCTTGGTGACGACCGTCAGGATCGCCGTCCAATGCTCGGGGGGTTCGGGGGTGTCATGCTGGTAGGCCTGTTCGGTCCATTTGACCTGGAAGGACGTGCCCGATACCCGGACAACACTCGTTACCTGTACGGCAACGGTATTCGCGCCCACCTGTTTGAAGGGATCGTCCTTCTGGGCGTAGGCGTCGAGGACTCTTGCGCCGCGCTCGGTAACGTAACCGTAGGCTTCAAGCCAATCATTGCGTACGACAATGGGGTCGATGGAGAGCGAGCGCACGTCGGTGATGAACCGCGACAGGAAATACCCGATCTGCGCATCGGTCGGCTGGTAATGCGCTTCGGCAGGGGCAACGGATTGGGCTTCGCCGAGCTTGTCGACCGCGACGACATAAGGCACGACCTTGCTTTGCAGCGATTGCCAGATCATGCCGCCGGCGAGCACTGAGGAAAGCCCCAGCGAACCGAACGCCATCAGCCGCCAGTTTTTGGCCTGCACGCGTGCCGAGCCGATGCGTTCGTCCCAGAGCTGCGCCGCTTTCTGGTAGGGCGTAACGGGCTCGGGCGTCTGGCCGTAACGTTGGATGGTGCGCTTGAACATCA
>JAGWVX010000210.1 GCA_018970685.1 Alphaproteobacteria bacterium
TGTCAACTTTCCGATTGATCGGCGCCTGGCGTTTCATTCTCAATTTGGTGCCTGAGGAGAAATGGCGTTTGGCTCAACGAGAACAAAACAGTCAAGGTGATGGCGCCAAAGACATGAAAATCAACCCAGATATCGTTTGAAAAATTGCGCCAGATCAATTCGTTGAGAATAGCCATCCCAAAAAAGAACAATCCGAAGCGCCAAGTCAGACCCCGCCAGCCTTCTTCGCTCAGGTTGATCGCCATCACGCCAAGAACTTGCTTTGCGAACGGCTGCTTGAAATATAAGCCGCCGATCAGCAGCGAGCCGAATAGCGTGTAAATCATGGTCGGCTTCATCTTGATGAACATGTCGTTGTTCAAATAGAGCGTCAGCCCGCCGAACACCAAGACGATGATTGCGGTGAATACCGGCATGGGATGGATTTTGCGGTCGATCCAATAGCCGATACCAACGGCAGTAATCGCCGCGGCCATAATGGTCGCTGTCGCGACATAGAGGTCGAACAGCTTATATGCTGTAAAGAATAGCAGCAGAGGCCCAAAATCGAGGATGGCGCGTCTCAGTTGGGAATTCATGTCGCACCCGTGAGCGCCTTGGCGAACGCGTCGGCGGCAAAAGATTGCAGGTCGTCCTCGCTTTCGCCGACGCCGATAAAGTGAACGGGCAGGACGAATTTCGCGGCAAGCGCCACTAGAATGCCGCCCTTGGCGCTACCGTCCAGCTTGGTCATGACAAGGCCCGTCAGCGGTACGGCGGCAGAGAACGCCTCCACCTGTGTGAGGGCGTTCTGTCCCGTAGTCGCATCGAGCACGAGCAGTACCGCGTGCGGCGCTTCGGGATCGAGCTTCTTGAGAACGCGGGCGATTTTTTCCAACTCCGCCATCAGCCCCGCCTTGTTCTGTAGACGGCCTGCCGTGTCGATTATGACGACATCCGCGCCAGATTGTCTCGCGCGCGTCACGGCGTCGAATGCGAGCCCTGCGGCGTCGGCGCCGGGCGCGCGCGCGAAGACTTCGGCATTGGCGCGCTTGCCCCATATCTGCAGCTGTTCGATCGCTGCAGCGCGGAAGGTGTCGCCGGCAGCGATTAGGACCTTAGAGCCGTCCCGTACCAGCTTGCTGGCGATTTTACCGATAGTGGTGGTCTTGCCGGTGCCGTTGACGCCCGCCACCAGTATGATGAATGGCTTTTTAGATCTGTCGATAAGGAACGGTTTCTGCACCGGCGTCAACACGCGTGCGATCTCCTCGGCCAGAACGCGGCGCAGCTCGGTGCCGGAAATGTCCTCGTCGTAGCGTCCGCGTGCGACGGCACCGGTGATCTCCCGCGCAGCCTTTGCGCCCAGATCGGCGCGAATGAGCGCCTCTTCAAGAGCCTGCACGGTTTCGGCGTCGAGCTTCTTCCGGATAAGAATATCGGCCAATCCCAACGTGCCGGCGCTTTTCGCCAGACCTTCCTTGAGCCGCTCGAAAAAAGTCGGCGGCGGCGGTGCTTCGCCGAATTGCCTCATGACAGGACATCCGCCGTCAGATGATCGCTAGCAGCACCGGTAATACGTACGCGACGGAATGAACCGGCCACTGCGTCGCCATCGAAACACGTGGAGGTGAAACAGGGCGTGCGGCCGAGCCCCGGCTTTTCGGTCAGTACTGTTTGTTCGCTGCCGACCAGTTCCGTGAGCCGCAGCGCCAGAGCCGCCTCACCTTTGATGCGTAGACGCGCAGCGCGCTCCTTGGCAACGGCGCGAGGTACTTGCGGCATACGCGCGGCCGGTGTTCCCTTGCGCGGGCTGAACGGAAAGACATGCAGCAGCGATAGGCCGGCATCATCGACCAATTGCAGCGTGTTCTTGAACATCTCATCGGTTTCGGTCGGAAAACCCGCGATCAAGTCCGCACCGAAGGCGGCGCCAGGACGCAACCGGCGGACCTCCTCGCAAAACCGGATCGTATGCGCGCGCGTATGGCGCCGCTTCATTCGCTTGAGGATCATATCATCGCCGGACTGTACCGAAAGATGGAAATGCGGCATCAGCCGCTCTTCTTCCGCAATCGCCTTCATTAATTCCGCATCGACCTCAATGGAGTCGATGGAAGACAGGCGCAACCGCCTCAGTTCCGGAACCAGCTTCAATATCTTGCGCACCAGCACGCCAAGTGTCGGCTTGCCGGGCAGGTCACCGCCATAGGAGGTAAGGTCGACGCCGGTCAGCACTATTTCGGGAAATCCATTGGCCACCAGTCGGCGCGCTTCCGCGATCACGGCGCCTGCGCCGACGCAGCGCGAGTTGCCACGACCGTACGGGATGATGCAGAACGTACAACGGTGATCGCAGCCGTTCTGGACCTGCAGGAAAGCACGGCTCTTGCCGTCGAAACTATCGACGAGTTGCGAAGCCGTCTCTTTGACGCTCATGATATCGTTGACACGCACGCGTTCGCCGAAGTTGGCGTAACTCTTTGATTCCAGCTTTTCGTGGTTGCCGAGCACCAGATCGACTTCCGTCATCGCGGCATAGGTTTCAGGCTCGGTCTGAGCTGCACAGCCGGTGACGATAATGCGCCGGTCGGGATACGAGCGAGCGAGACGACGGATTTCCTGGCGAGACTGGCGCACGGCCTCCGCCGTCACCGCACAGGTGTTGACGATCACCGCATCGGCCAGGCCGGCCTCGGCGGCGCGGGCGCGGATGGCCTCGGATTCATACGCATTCAGCCGACAGCCAAAGGTAATGACGTCAGTTCCGCTCACGGCTGGAGCCCCGCGAAATCGATTTCACCATGGAAGGACAAGGCCGTCGGTCCTGTCATCAAGATATGGTCGTCGCTCACGCGCAGCTCGACGGCGAGGACGCCGCCGTCCAGCTCTACCTCGATCTTCGTGTCCGTGAGGCCGCGGCGGTGCGCGGCCACGGCAGCTGCACAGGTACCGGAACCGCAAGCATGGGTGATACCCGAGCCACGCTCCCACACACGCATACGCAGATGGCCGCGGTCACGCACGCTAACAAATTCGACATTGGTGCGCTTGGGGAACATCGGATGCGTCTCGATACGCGGGCCGAGGCTTGCAACCGGTGCGGCATCCGCGTCGTCCACGAACAGAACGCAGTGCGGATTGCCGACCGAGACGGCGGATGCCATGTGGGTAGTGCCGTCAACGTTGAGGGCGAAGCGATTGGTATCGGCAGGGCGGGCCAGCGGCACCTCGTCCCACATCAGGTTCGGTGCGCCCATGTCCACAGTCACCATGCCGCCGCCGGCGCCTGTGCAGACGAGCGCTCCACCCAGCGTGTCGATGCGGACGCTGTCGCGGTCCTTTTCCTCCATCAACAGGTGCGCCACGCAGCGCGCGGCGTTGCCGCAGGATTCCACTTCGCCGCCATCGGCGTTGAAGATGCGCATGAACGCATCGGCACCGTTCACGCCCCGTTCGATCACGATCACCTGATCGCAGCCGACACCCCGTCGCCGGTCGGCAATGGCGCGCGCCGCGGCCGCGTCCAACGCAAGCCCTTGCTTTCGCGCGTCGAACACAACGAAATCGTTACCTAGGCCGTGCATTTTCAGGAACGGGGTCATGATGGGCCTATATAGGCCGTGACTTCTTTCCTCACCAGTGCCGGGTTGACCTTTGAGCGACGTTTCCGGTCAAACTTTGCGCTCTTGGGGGAGGTCCGAATGCGCCGTTTTACCTTGCTATCGCTGGGACTGCTGGTTGCCGCCGCCGCGCTTGCGGCCGATAAGGGAAGACCGTGGAAGATCCGTATCTCTGGCTGGAAAACATACATGGTGCCAAGGCCATGGACTGGGTACGCCAACAGAACGCCCGCTCTGTTGCGGCGCTCAAAGCCGACCCTAATTACCAGAAAGATTATGATTCCATTCTCAAGGTCCTGGATGCAACCGATCGGATTCCGTACGGTAGTCTCCGCAGACGATATGTCTTCAATTTCTGGCAGGACGCAAAACATCCCAAAGGTTTATGGCGCCGCACGACCATAGCCGATTACGCCAGTGCCGATCCGCATTGGGAGATTCTGCTCGATCTCGATAAGCTGGCAGCCGACGAAAGAGAAAACTGGGTATGGAAGGGCGCGGACTGCACGCCCGCGCTTACGCGTTGCTTGGTGAATTTGTCGCGCGGCGGCGGCGACGCCGTTGTCGTGCGGGAGTTCGATCTGGCGAGCAAGAGTTTTCTGAAGGACGGCTTTGCGCTTAAAGAGGCGAAGTCGGACGTCGCGTTTCTTGACGACAACACTGTGTTCTTCGGTACGGACTTCGGCGGGGGCTCACAGACCACGTCCGGTTATCCGCGCATCGTAAAGCTTTGGCGGCGTGGCGAGGCCGTGGCGAACGCCAAGACGTTGATGGAGGGCAAAGTCACCGACGTTGCGGTTGCCGCACAAGTCTTACGCGACGGAGAGCAAAGCGTGCCGGTGATCGTACGAGCACCGAGCTTTTTCGAATCCGAATATTTTCTCGCAGGTTCAGGCGGCACGTGGTGGAAGCTGCCGGTGCCGCTCTCGGCCCAGCTTCAGGGCCTTCACGACGGGCAATTGCTGTTCACCCTGCGCGACGATTGGTCGCCGAACGGCAAGAAGATCGGCAAAGGTGCGCTGATCGCTTTTGCGCTCCAGGATACCACGGCCGAAAAACTGCCGCCGGTCGAAGTCTTGTACGCACCCGGTCCACGTTCTTCCATCGAGAACGTGGCGTCTGGGCGGGGTGCAGTTTATGTCTCGATCTACGACAATGTGGTGGGCTCGATTCACGCCTTCCGCTACATGAACGGCAAATGGACCGACAAGAAGCTCGACTTGCCGCCGGGTGGGTCGGCGAGCATCATCTCCACAAACGACGACGGACCCGAGGCCTATTTCGGCTTTGAAAGCTTCCTCAAGCCGCCGACGCTCTACGCGGATAATGGCGACGACCATCCGGTCGAAATAAAGTCACTGCCCGCGCGCTTCGATGCTTCCGGGCTCGAGACAGCGCAATACGAAGCGACCTCCAGGGACGGCACGAAGATTCCCTATTTTGTAGTGCGCGCGAAGGGCGTGACGGGCCCTCGACCGACCATCCTTTATGGCTACGGCGGCTTTGAGGTTTCCCTGACACCGTCCTATTCCGCGAATATGGGCATGCTGTGGCTGACCAGGGGTGGAACCTATGTCTTGGCCAACATCCGCGGCGGGGGTGAATTCGGTCCGGCCTGGCATGAAGCGGCGCTGAAATACCATCGCCAGCGTGCCTTCGACGATTTCGCGGCGGTCGCTGCCGACATCGAAAAACGCGGCATCACGGCGCCTGCCCAGCTTGGCATCATGGGTGGCTCGAACGGTGGGCTTCTGGTCTCCACCGTGATGACTCAACATCCCGAGCTGCTCGGCGCGGTGGTGTGCCAAGTGCCGCTGATCGACATGCTCCGTTACACGCATATCGGTGCCGGAGCATCCTGGATCGCAGAGTATGGCGTTCCGGCGGATCCTAAGATGGCGGCTTATATCCGTTCATACAGCCCATACCAGAATGTCAACGCGAAGAAGAAATATCCGCCGGTGTTCTTCGTCACCGCCACCAGTGACGATCGCGTCACGCCGGTGCATGC
>JAGWVX010000211.1 GCA_018970685.1 Alphaproteobacteria bacterium
GACAGCACCCGGCTGAATGCACCAATAAATCAGTATCAGCCAGCCAATCACAGGGATAATGCCGAGCAGCAGCCACCAGCCGCTACGATCGACATCGTGCAAACGCCGCGCCGAGACACCCAGACTCGGCAACAACAAAGCGAGTTCCAGAAGGCCGGTTAAAGGCCCGTTGTAGAAACCGCCATAAAACGGTCCGCCGAAGCCGAGGAATGCTTCGACCATGGCAACGACGATGTAGATCACGAAGTAGACGAGGACGTAATACCAGAAGTCCTCTCGAGGCGTCCGACCTTCGAACGCGAAATACTGTGTTGTGACGATGCGGCGGAAAGTCTCGACAACAGTGTTGGGATCCATGGCAGAGCCCCCAATTTGCAAAGCGGCCATGCGCCGGCCGTTGCGACTCCACAGAAAATCATACGCGAATTCCCCGCCGGAATACCTTAGAAAGCTACTAGGCGCAGGCAGACTCTGGACCGGCGCGGCCGCGACAGACAGACGGTGAACGACGTGAATGCCAAGGTTTTCATTGACGGCGCGGCCGGCACAACCGGCCTTGAAATCCGCGAGCGGCTGGCGGAACGCAACGATCTGTCGTTGCTCCATTTGGCCGACGCCGCGCGCAAGGATCTAAGGGCGCGCGCGAAGGCGTTAAACGAGGCAGATGTCGTCATTCTGTGCCTTCCGGACGACGCAGCCAGGGAAGCCGTCTCGCTCATCGAGAACCCGGCCGTGCGGGTAATCGACGCCTCCACGGCACACCGCACAGCGCCAGGTTGGGTCTTCGGCTTCCCGGAAATGGAGCCGGGCCAGCGCGCGAAGATCGCCTCCGCCAATCGCGTAAGCAACCCAGGCTGCTACTCGACCGGGTTCTTGGCGCTGGTGCGTCCGCTGACGCGCGCAGGCATTATTCCCGCCGATTTCCCGCTGACGGCGAATGCCGTATCCGGCTATTCCGGCGGCGGCAAATCCATGATCGAAGAATTCGAAAAGAAGGACTCGCAGGCTTATACGGAAACCGTCATGCGGACTTATGCGTTGACGTTGTCGCACAAGCATCTGCCCGAAATGCAAATGCATGCAAAGCTGGCCCATCCGCCGCTATTTGCGCCGAGCGTCGGCCGGTTCTATCGCGGCATGTTGGTGGAGGTGCCGTTACAGCTTTGGGCGTTGCCCGGCAAACCGACGACGATTCAGATTCATAAGGAGCTATTCGACGCTTATCGCGGCGAGAAGCTCGTCGAGGTGGCAAGCCTTGAAGGCTGTATCGGGCTGTCTAAGGAGACGATCGCCGCTTCGCTGCGGAATCCGGGCGGCGGCCTGGAAATCCGCAGTCCGGCAACTCTCGATCCCGAAATGCTGAAACTCACAAACGGTATGAAGCTGTTCGTCTATGGCAACGACAAGTATGGCCAAGTTCGTTTGATTGCCCTGTTGGACAATCTCGGGAAAGGCGCCGGCGGAGCGGCGGTGCAGAACCTCAATATCATGCTGGGACTGCCGGAAACGACGGGGCTCGTTTGATGTATCGTCCGAAGCCGTTCGTCTGGGATGACGTTGCCGCAATTCAGCGTTTCTTGCGCTTCCGCTCGTTTGCGACAGTGGC
The DNA here is from genome assembly GCA_018970685.1 of Alphaproteobacteria bacterium. GTDB lineage: Bacteria > Pseudomonadota > Alphaproteobacteria > Micropepsales > Micropepsaceae > Rhizomicrobium. Next base: position 1,607 of record JAGWVX010000211.1, read on the forward strand.
GGCCGTCATGGACGGCTCGGTGTCTCTGGCGTATGCACCGGTCGTTGTGGACGACGGCGAGCCTTTCGGGTCCGTCCGGTTTCACTTGGCCGCGAACAATCCACTGGCCGATATTGCCGACAGTACCGACGTATTGATCGCGTTTTCCGGCCCCGACGCCTATGTCTCGCCGGATTGGTACGTCAGCGAGGGGTTCGTCCCGACATGGAATTACGTGGCCGTGGAGGGCAGGGGAAAGACGCGACGTCTATCGGACGACGAGTTGCGCATACTGCTTGCCGATCTTTCAGCCGAACAGGAACGGAAACTGCAACCCAAGGCCCCTTGGACCATCGATAAGGTGCCCGAAGCGAAGGTGGAAGCATTGGTTCGCGCGATCCGCGGATTTTCGGTGAAGCTGGAAAGCCTAGAGGGAAAGCTCAAGCTCTCTCAAGACAAGAAAGCAGAAGACCGCCAAGGCGTGATCGCGGGCCTGGAGGCACGCGGCGATCCCTTCAGCCGTGCCGTGGCGATTGCGATACAGGCCCATCCGGGGAAATGATCCGCCGGCGCTCTCGCTATGCCCCCTAACGGCGTCGATCGCTAAGTCGCTTTCACGCGCACGTAGGTTCCCGGTGCGTCGCCAAGCACTGTCAGCTTGCCGTCGCCGGGCGTGCGCGCGGGAATTTTCGGTCCCGACAAGGCGGACAGCCATTTATCCCAGTCCGGCCACCAGGAGCCGGGATGTTCCTGCGCGCCGGTTTGCCATTCTTCCACCGTCTCCGGCAGCTTGTCGTTCGTCCAGTAATTGTATTTGCCGCCAGCGGGCGGATTGATGACGCCGGCGATATGTCCGGAGCCGGCGATGATAAAGCGAACCGGTCCCTTGAACAGTTTCGTGGCTTTATAGACGGAGACAAACGGCGCGATGTGATCTTCCTTAGCCGACTGCAGATAGACCGGCACCTTGACCTTGGCGAGGTCAAGCTTGACTTCGCCGAACGTCATCTTGCCGAGCGCCAAGGCGTTGTCGCGATAGCACTCGCGCAAATAGAAGAGGTGCATCTTCTCGGGCATGCGCGTGGTGTCGGAATTCCAGAACAGCAGGTCGAACGGCGCCGGCGTTTTACCCAGCAGGTAGTTGCTGACGACGAACGACCAGATCAAGTCGTTGGCGCGGAGCATGTTGAAGGTGGTCGCCATCTTGCGGCCTTCGAGCACGCCTCCGTCGGCGTCCATTTGCTCTTTGAGGGCGTCGAGCTGGGCATCGTCGACGAAAATCTTGAGATCGCCGGCTTCGCTAAAGTCGACCTGAGCCGCCCAGAAGGTTGCGGAATGGATGCGATCATCGCCGGTTTTCGCCATGTAGGCGAGCGTCGCCCCGAGCAGCGTGCCGCCGATGCAATAGCCGACCACATTGGGATCGCGCACCCCCGTGGCCTGCTCGACGGCGTCGAGCGCCGTGAAAATGCCCTCGCGCATGTAATCTTCGAACGATTTCTGGGCCAGCTTGCGATCCGGATTGACCCAGGAAACGACGAACACCGTATAGCCCCGGCCTACCAGCCATTTGATGAGGGAGTTCTCGGGGCGAAGATCGAGAATGTAGAACTTGTTGATCCAGGGCGGAAAGATCAGCAGCGGCCGCTCGTGCACTTGCGCGGTGGCGGGCGTGAACTGGAGCAGCTCGAACAGCTCGCCGCGGAAGACCACCTTGCCCGGCGTCAGCGCGATGTTCTCGCCGACTACAAAAGCGTCGGCGCTTTGCCGGATCGCCAGCTGCCCCTGGCCGCGCTCCAAATCGGCCAGCAAATTATCCAAGCCGCGCACAAGGTTTTCGCCGTTCGTCTGCATGGTTGTGCGCAGAACTTCGGGATTGGTCAGCACGAAATTGGTAGGCGCGACAGCGTCGAGAAATTGTTTGGTATAAAAATCGGCGCGCCGGCGCATCGCCGGATCCAAACCTTCGACGCTGGCGACCGTGTTTTGCAGCCAATTGGCCGTCAGCAGGTAGGACTGCTTGATGAAGTCGAAGATCTGGTTCTCCTGCCAGTCCTTGTCGCGGAACCGCTTGTCGCCGGGCTTCGGCGTAACGACCGCGGCGGGCGTGCCGCCAAGCATCCGCTGGGCCGTCGTCTCCCAGAGCCCCATGTAGTCGCGCCACAGCCGGAACTGCGCTTCGAAAATAGCGGCGGGGTGTGCGGCCATGCCGTTCAGCAACGCCATGAATGTATCCGTCAAATTGAGCGGGTCCAGCGGGGCATTGCCCTTGGACGTTTGACGTTTGACGAAATCAGCCAGCAATTTCTGCGACTGAGCCCCGACTCGCATCATGTTGCGGACGAATTCAGCGCCGTCGCCGATCGCATAAGCGTTGTCCGGCGTTTTGGCGTCGTCGGGCGCTTTGGAGCTGTCGCGCGGGGGAAGTGCATTGTCTTGCTGCGAGGTTTTGCCCGCTTTCCGTGCTGCTTTTTGCATTTCCGTGTTTTACGGCCCCGCTTGAAATGTGATAGCTCGTGAGTGCAGCGCAGCAATGTAATGGCGGTCGGCTAGTTTGTCACAAGAATTCATGTGGTTGCGCGGCCATATATGCTTGGATCGGATAGCGAGCCCCTGTATATGGTTTACAGGGCTCGCGCCGCTGCGGCGCGGCTGAGGAGTATGTGATGATGCGGGGCTTTCGCGCCACGAAAAAGGATTTTCTGCGTTTGGCAGCGGTGTTGGCCTTCGCCGTGAATGCAAGCGCTTGTTCCAGCTTGCCGAGCGTGCCCGATTGGGTCGATCCGACGACGTGGCTCGGCGACGACTCGTCTGCGACGGCTTCCGACAGCAACGGACAGACGCCCGATCTCGCAAATCTACCGGAAAAGCCGACGGCGGGTTCAAGCGCCGATCAACAGCAGCAGGTCGCCGATTCGCTGGCCGCCGATCGCGGCAATACGAAATACAGCGCCGATGCCTTGCGCGGGGGTACGGAGCCAGCGGCGGCCCCGCCGCCGGACGTCGCCCCGGCGCAAGTCGCCGCAACGGAGACGATGCCGGTCGCCCAGGAAAAGACCGCCAGCACCGAAAACACGACGATAGCGCCGGCACCCACGGCGCAAGCAGACCGCTCGGTGGCGCCTGCGCCGTCGGGCAGTGCAATGCCCGGCACGCTGCCGGCCGTTCCGGGAGCGGCGCCTGTTGTCGCAGCTGCGAGCGAGGCGCCCGAAAGCCAGGTCGCAAGCGTCACGCCGGCGGCGCAGGCGCCGGTCGCGCCGCCACCGGGCGCGCAACCGGCCGTCCCTCCGGAGCCGGCCGTTCCGCAGCAGCAGGTGGCATCGATCGCGCCGTCCGATGCCGCGCTTGGCTTCAAGCCCTCGACCGCACCGCCGCTTGATCCGTCGATTTCGCAGTTCGTCGCGCCGACGATCATCCAGCGTTATCAGCAAACTGCAGAGGATGCCGGGCTTTCGTCGGCGGCGCCCGTGATGACGGCCAGTGCGGCTCCCGCCAGACGCGCCAAGCTGCGCCGGCCTGCGGTTGCCGGCGAAGGCATGGGCGGGCCGGAGAACATGACCGGCGCCGTTGTCGCTAATTTGAATGCCATCGAGCCCGCCGCGAGCACGCCCAGCGTCTATGCGAGCCCCCAGGGGCTGCCCGCTGCGGCGGTGATTTTCTTCCCGGGCGATTCCGTCTATCTGAGCGCCGAAGGACGGGCGGAAGTGCGAGCGGCCGTGGATCAGTTCAAGGCCCATGGCGGGCAAGGCTTTATTCGCGTCGTCGGCCATTCCTCGAGCCGGACGCCGAACATGCCGATGGCGCGCCATCTCGAGGTGATCTTCCGGAAATCCCAAGAGCGCGCCACGGCCGTGGCGCGGGAAATCATCCGAGAGGGAATTCCCGCCGGCAAGGTTCTGGTGGACGCGGTCGGCGACAGCCAGCCCGTTTATTACGAGTCGATGCCGAAGGGAGAAGACGGTAATCGGCGGGCGGA
>JAGWVX010000212.1 GCA_018970685.1 Alphaproteobacteria bacterium
CCGCAGGTCGACGCTGACGGTGTCGGTCACGTGGACGCGGGCATTGCCCGTCAGGCCAAAATTGCGGTGACCATCGGCCTCGGTATTGCCATTGCGGGAATCCGCTGCCGAAATGCCAGTCGTGTTGAAATAATTCGCAGCGATCCCGTAATCGGTCCGATCCGCTGTCCCGTTCGCGGCTGCATTGACACGATAGGTCCCGAAAGAGCCGCCCTCGGCATCCAATTGAGCTGCAAACGGACTGGCGCCACCCCGCTTGGTAAGGATATTGACCACGCCGCCGATGGCGTCGCTACCATAGAGCGTGCTTTGGGGGCCGCGCAGGATTTCGACACGGCTGATATCGTTGACCAGAAGGTCTTCCAATATGGCCTGTCCATTGGGAGCGCTGGGATCGTTGATCCGCACGCCGTCGATCAGGACGACCGATTGGCCGGCCGCCGAACCGCGCAGGCTCAGGCTTGTGGTCTCTCCGACACCGCCATTACGGGTGATATCCGCGCCGGGCGTTTCAGCCAACGCATCGCTCAACACCAAGATCTGCTGGCGTTGAAGCTCTGCCCCCGTGATCACCGACACGGACGTGCCGGTCAGGTTAAGCGGCTCTGGGCTCCGCGTAGCCGTGATAACAACGGTTTCCGGCAGTGCTCCGTCAGCCCATGCCGGGGCGATTCCGCATACCAAAGCGAGCGGACAAACAACAAGAAATTTGCGCAAAATCAATCTCCTGGAGATGAAGCCAGGAGTCGGTTGGCGAGAGCCCTTCGTATTGACGTGACCTGTCCATTCGGTCCCCCGCGGTGACGACTCCACATGTCGTCACGGCGGTTTCTCCCGCAGTTCCCGGCACACCCCGGCCGAAAACAGGACGACGGCGCGAGGCAGGTCTCCTGGCTCCCGGGTCTTTGCTTCCGTCCGCCTTCCCAAAGCCAAATGGCTTCAGTGGCATGGTGGACGATCGCTCGCCGGTTACAGTTGCGGGGGCAGCCGCGGTATCACACCGCGTTCCCTCAAGTCCCTCTCGGGAACCTCACACAGTAGGCGGAGGGTAATCACGCTTCGGCCGCGAGGTCAACGGCTGCAATCGTCCAGAAATCGGTATGCTCACCAGGGCCAACGAACTTTTGTTTCTGGCACGTGGGTCGTCCCAGGTTGTCGTGTCGAAGATACGATTCGATCGAAGAGTTGATATCTTCGTAGCAGGCGTTGTGAGCATCAGACACCGATATGGCGCAACCGTCACGCGGTGCCGCGAAAATGATGACCGACCCGCCCGCGACAAAAGGAAATCATGTATTTTGGCTAAATAGAGTACCGCGCTTCTTCCATTCCTACGCAGCCTCTAACCGTCTTACGCCGTCCAATATGGGACAAAAATCTAGGTGCGGTATCACGCACTTAGTTCGATAGGTGTTGAGGGAGGCCTGCCGCACGGCCCAACTCGGCTCATTTAGGCTCTCGTCATCCCGACCGGCCTGAGCGCCGCCCAGGCCGGTTTGGGTTGCGAACCGGCGCACCTTCATTTAGAGTATTGCCATCGGGGTCGGGCAGGCACCCCGTCAGACGGCTCGCCGTCCAAGCTCTGCGCAACTCGCTGCGGCGAGGAGTGCGCGCGCATGGACGAGGTGTTCCGGGCCATAACTCCCTTCCCTCAGATTTCCATTGCGATCGAGGCGGCATTCGCACCTGCAAGCCGTTCCCCTTCTCCTCGTCGAAAGCCAATCGGCTCTGCCGCCGACATTCGATCGACCAAGTAGGGAGCGGAAGCCATGTTCAATTCGATCGATGAGGTAAAGGGCGAGTTGGTCCGCACCGTGGCCCGGCTGTGCGCCGCCGCGGCCGTGACCGCCCCGAAGTCGGGCGGCCAGCTCTTCTTGAAAGGCAAGCCCCTGTTCATCGAGACGGTGTTCATCGACGATCGGGAGACGCTGCTGGGTCTGGCCCGCTGGATGCGACGGCGCGGACGCGAGCGGCGCCAACCGATCTGGCTGCGCGACGCCGCGCTCGCCGAACGTCTTGACGGCGTGCTGCTCATCGGCCTCAAGGACTGGTATCCGCCGATCTACGATTGCGGTGCCTGCGGCTTTGCGACCTGCGCCGAGTTCATCGAAACGACTCGAACGCGGCGGACCGACAGCGATCTCTTCGAATTCGCGGGTCCGCAGTGCAACCTTCGCGACATCGACCTCGGCATAGCGGTGGGCTCGGCCGTCAAGGCCGCGAGCCTCTATAGCGTTGATACGCGCTGTCAGACGCGCATCGCCGTCGCCGCCCGCAAGCTCGGCCTTATCCACTCGGAGGTCGCGGTCGCCTTGTCGATGACGGTGACGCACAAAAACCCTGGCTTCGATGCACGCATGCCGACCACCGATTTCGATCTGCCGGAAATGGCGCGGGATCCGCCCACCGGGACCATGCCGATCAAGACGGCCGACGGGCGCTGGCAGCATCGACCGGACCTCGAGCCAGAGGAATAGCGATGAACCCGTTTCTCGCTGTCGTGATCGCGAGCTTTCTTGCGCGCCTCTCCTATCAGATGGCGCGCAGTCCGGTCCTGCCGCGGTTTGCCGAACACCTTGGCGCCGCACCGGAGCTGATCGGCATGGTGGTTGCCGCGTCGACCGTGACCGGCGTGCTATTCAAGCTCCCAGCTGGCGCGCTTTCCGACCTATTCGGGCGGCGGCGTGTCATGTTGCTGGGGGCGATCTTCTTTGCAATACCGCCTTTTCTCTATCCATTCGTGGAAGGTGCGGCCTCCCTGCTCGCGCTGCGCTTTGTCCACGGATTTGCGACGGCAATCTTTTCGCCCGTCGCGTCCGCCTACGTGGCCGGACTCGGCGACTTGCGGCGCGGCGCGCGGCTCGGCTGGTTCTCTTCGGCCAACGATGTCGGAGCGACGGCTGGGCCGTTGATCGGCGGGCTCGTTCTCTATGCAACGGCCAGCTTTGAGGTGAGCTATTTGCTTGTCGGGCTTATTGGCGTGTTGGCGCTCGGGGCGGCGCTGCTTGTGCCGGAGACAGACACGAAGGCAGCGCCGGCTGAGAGCTCTCTGGGGGCTCGTGCGGTCGAGTTTCGGGCGGGTCTGCGCGACGTGCTAACGACGCCAGCGGTGCTGACCGCCGCCGCGGTCGAGGCCACCATGTATCTGGGGTTCGGAGCCTTCTTGGGATTTCTGCCACTATATGCTCGGAGCGTCGGTTTTAACGACGCTGCCATTGCCGTGGTGCTCACTGTGCAGCTCGCAGTCGCGGTGCTCGCAAAGCCGCTGACCGGCAATCTGTCCGACCGGCTCGGACGCAAGCCAGTGATCGTGCTCGGCCTCTTCGCGTGCGCCGCCGCGTTGACCCTGATCTTCCGGATGACGACTCTTGGAGGTCTCCTAGCGGTCGTTCCGTTGCTGGGCCTTGGAGTTGCCGCGGTCACCCCGGCGACCAACGCACTGATCGCCGACCTCGTCGTGGCGAAGCGCCTCGGCACCGGGATGGGCGTCTTCGGCACGATCTGGGACATCGGCGAGGCAGCGGGGCCAATCCTCGCGGGCGTGCTCATCGCACAGATCGGTTACCAGCTCGCATTTGACGTGATCGCGGCGATCATCGCGGCCCTCGCAGTAACGTTTGCCATCAGAGTCCGGATTGCTCCGGTGCCAACCGCAGGCGCCGAGCGACGATAATGGCAGCATCGGGCACGTAAACGCCAAGGACGCAATTGTATCGAAATGGCCGCGACAATTCCGTTTCGAGCCACAACAAGGGAGAAAGAAAATGATGTCTACAGTAACCAAGTTTGCGCTCGTCGCGCTCGTCGCCGGATGGACCGGCGCCGCCTCCGCAGCAAACGTCGATTGGAACAGGGTCGGCGAAGCCCTTGGCAAGTCCGGCACGCAATTGCCGGGCGGCATTTACAAGGTCGCACTGCCGCGCACCGACCTCAAGGTCACGCTTGACGGGGTCGAAATCAAACCTGGCTTTGCGCTCGGCGGCTGGCTCGCCTTCGAGCCAATGGGCCAGGAGAGCATGGTCATGGGTGACCTCGTGCTGACGGAGGACGAGGTCAATCCGGTCATGACGAAAGTGCTGAGTGGTGGCCTTCAGGTGACCGCGCTGCATAACCATCTGCTGCGCAATCGGCCCTTTACGATGTACATGCACGTAATGGGAACCGGTGACCCGATTCAGCTCGCGCGCGTGCTGCATAATGCACTTTCCGTTAGCCGGACGCCGCTTGCCGCGGCCGGTTCAGGCGGCCCGCAATCGGTGACGGCGCGTGCGAAGCCACCGAAGATCGATCTCGACACAACGGTGCTCGATCGCACGCTCGGCGCCAAAGGCACAAATAACGGGGGCATCCTGCAATACGGCATTCCGCGCGCTGAACCGATTAAGGACATGGGGATGATCGTTCCGCCAACCATGGGCACAGCGCAGGGGATCAATTTCGAGCCTCTGGGCGGCGGCAACGCCGCTATTACCGGCGATTTCGTGCTGACGGCGAACGAAGTTGCCCCAGTCATGAAAGCGCTGCGCGAAAACGGGATCGAGGTCACCGCGCTGCACAATCACATGATCGACGAAGAACCGCGCCTCTTCTTCATGCATTTCTGGGCGCATGGCGATGCCGTGAAGCTCGCCAAGGGTCTGCGCGCGGCATTGGACTACATCAATGTCAAGCACTCCTAAAAGGACGCTTCACCGCTGCGCTAGGCTGGTGACCGCGCTGTTGCTGATTGCTTCGAGCCCCGGTGCCGGATGCGCGCAGGAGCCTTCGAAGTCCGTTGCCAATGCGCCATCTTTCCTGCGCCTGTTCAGGCAGGTCGGCGACTTTCCGCTGGGCGCGGCCACCAGCCGCCTGGATTACCAGAGCCTCGATCCGGCAACGGGTCGGCTTTACATCGCCGGAATGGGTGCAGGAAAACTGCTGGCCTTCGACATAGAGTACGACCGACTCGCCAGCTCGCTCAACGGTTATCCCAAGGTTACTGGCGTCCTCGCCGTCCCTGATCTTCACAAGGTCTATGCCAGCGTTCCAGGCGCAGGTCTCATTCCCTCTCTATCGGTGGCGCTCGGCATGGTGGGGCTATCGTCGGGCCGCGGTGCGATCGCCATCACCGACACGCGGACGCTGCGCGAAGTCGCCCGCTTACCCGGCGGCGTCTTTCCTGACGGTATCACCTTCGACCCGAAGGACCGCAAGATCTTCGTTTCGGACGAGCTGGGTTCGGCCGTGTTAGTCATCGATGCCGATAGCAATCGGCTGATTGCCCGCATCGCACCGGGTGGTGAGGTCGGCAACGTCCGCTACGACCCGATCACGGCCAAGGTCTACGCCCCGATTCAATCGCAGAATGAGCTTGCCGTTATCGACCCGGCGAGGCTCCAAGTTGTCGCACGCCACCCTCTGCTTGGCGGCAAGCATCCGCACGGTTTGGCGATCGCACCCGATCAGGCCATCGGCTATGTCGCCTGCGACGGCAATGATCGGCTTCTGACCGTTGACCTTGCGACAGGCAAAGTTCTCGACCACCAGCC
>JAGWVX010000213.1 GCA_018970685.1 Alphaproteobacteria bacterium
TTCTGTGTAAAAGCGCTCGAACACGGTTTCCAGATTGTCCGACGGGATACCAGGCCCTTCATCCTCCACCATGATGCGTGCAAGAAGGTACTCAGCACGCGCCGAGACCGTGACGATGCCTCCATCACGGCTAAATGATAGGGCGTTGTCGATCAGGTTTCGTACAATCTGGCCCAGCCGCTCGTTGCGGCCGATGACGAGCGCGTCCGGCGGAAGATGCAGGTCGAGGACAGCCTTCACGCCCCGCGGATGTTCCGTCAGGTTGTAGACTTCGACAATGGTTTCAAGCAATCGCGAAAGATCGACGAGTTCACTGGTTTCGCGGCTCAACTCCGCGTCAAGCCGCGACGCATCGGAAATATCGGTTATTAGACGGTCGATGCGCTTGACGTCGGCGCGTATGATCTCCAGGAGACGGGCGCGGGACTTATCGTCTGTGGCACGGGAAAACATTTCAACCGCACTCTTGAGAGACGTCAACGGGGTTTTCAATTCGTGAGCAACGTCTGCCGCGAAGCTTTCGATGGCGTCAATACGGTCGTAAAGTGCGTGCGTCATGGACGACAAGCTCTGCGAAAGATCGCCGATCTCGTCATTGCGATAGGACATGTCGGGAAGTGTTTCCCTCCCGGTGCGTCCCCGGCGTACGCGATCTGCTGCCTCGGCGAGCTTGCGCATTGGTTCGGCAATTGTGCCCGATAGAATAAGCCCGGACACCAGCATTACGGCGAATGCCAGCAGGAAATACATGATCAGCGTTGCGCGTTCCTGGCGCAGAATGTCGTCGATGTCACCGCCCTCGGTGGACACGAATAGAACGCCATAGATGGCCCGAAAGCGCTGAATTGGTACGGCTACGGAAAGAACAAGTTTATTCTGTTCGTCGACGCGCTCTGCGGTGCTGGTGTCGCCTTCTAGCGCCTTGTCGACCTCGCTGTACACTTTTCCGTTTTTGCCCGCTTCGAAATATGGCGCCAGCTTAACAAACGGACGCACTCCGATGATATTGTCGTATACGTGAGCCACCGCCTGTTTGAACCGGCTCCAGCCGTCGATAGGCGGTAACTCCATCGTCTGTACGATATTGCGCGCAAGCAGGTTCCGCGTGTCGATGACGAGCTGTCCGTCCGTGTCGTATAAGCGTCCGCGTAACCGCGTTGGCGCCAACAGTTCGCGCAGTAGCGGTGCTGCGTCATCGACATTGATCGATCTAGTGTCGCTGGCGGTCGCATATTCCGCCAGCGTGTTGGCGACAATACGCGCCTGTTCTTCGACGCCGGTCAGTCGTTCGTCGACCAGTCCTTCGCGGCTTGATTGTACGGCAAACACCCCTGCGATCAGCAGCAGGAACGTCACGATGTTGATGATGATGATTAGACGCCGAAGCCTGGAATGAGGTGTCGGGCGTGTATAGTTGAATATGGTCATGCCACCAGCTGCCGCACGTCACGTCTCACGATAGCGGTAGCCAACTCCATAGAGTGTCTCGATCGATTCGAAACTGTCATCGACTTGTTTAAATTTTTTGCGCAGGCGCTTGATGTGGCTATCAATGGTGCGGTCGTCAACGTAGACCTGATCGTCATAAGCCGCGTCCATTAAACTGTCCCGACTTTTTACGAAGCCTGGACGCTGGGCCAGCGCCTGCAGAATCAGGAATTCGGTGACCGTCAGGCGTACCGGTTTGCCTTCCCAGGTGCATTCGTGCCGTTGCGGATCGAGCGCAAGCTTGCCGCGTACGAGGGCTTCTTTTTTCCCTTCTGGACCTGGCGCCCCGCCTTTATGCGCCTCGGCGCGGCGCAAGACGGCCTTGACTCGCTCTAGCAATAGCCGCTGGGAAAACGGTTTGCGGATGTAATCGTCAGCGCCGGCATTCAGCCCCATCAGTTCATCGATTTCCTCGTCCTTCGACGTGAGGAAAATCACCGGCAGATCGGCGCCCTGCCGCAACCGCCGGAGCAATTCCAGGCCATCCATGCGCGGCATCTTGATGTCTAGGATGGCAAGGTCCGGAGGCGTGGCACTGAGCGCAGTAAGCGCCGATGCACCATCGGTGAAGGTGCGGACATGGTAACCTTCCTGCTCGAGCAGCATGGAGACCGAAGCTAGGATGTTCTTGTCGTCGTCTACGAGTGCGATGTTCGCCATGGGTTCCCACCCAAGATAGTCCATATACTATAAGGCCACACGGCCGAAATCCCAACCGCCGTAGCTGAATTGGGGCACGCTGAACGCCACCGTGGCCGCCAGTCTGCGCCGATTCCACGCTACGGCGCCCCATTATTCACAGTTATCGGCTTGCCTATGCCGAGCCACGGTTGCCGGAGGAACAAATCCTTCGGCCTACAGACCTCATTGCTCCTGATCAGCGGGAAGATCGGTGCATTATCCAGCCATACAGTAGCACGACGAGTGCGATGAAGGTGAGAAGGCCGACATAGGGCGCAGGCGCAAAGTTCGCCGGCACCAGTCCTAACGGTGCCTCGGTTGAAAATACGACGATCAACCCTGCCAGCACGACCCCGAACAGGCTCTCACCGACAATCATGCCTGATGACACCAGGACCGCGAGTCGCTTGGCGTGCTCCGGTGCTTTCGTGCGAGCCGCCCAGAGATCGTATATGTAGCCGATAAAGGCGCCGATCACGACCGGTAAGGTCGCCGACATCGGCAAATATATGCCGAGGCCGACCGCCAACGGCGGCAGTCTCAACCATTTAAGCTTACCCAGGAATTCGTCAAGGATAACCAGAAGCACGCCTAGACCTGCGCCCAATCCAATCATTCCCCAATCGAGTCTTTGCTCGATGACACCCTGCGCGAGCGCGGAGATCAGGCTCGCTTGCGGCGCAGGCAGGGGTTGAGCCACGGCGCTGGCTAGGCGCGGCGCGCCGGCGAAACCATAAGCTTGGTTGAGCAGGTTCAGGACCGGCGGGATGACGGCTGCACCGGCAATGACGCCGATAATCAGTGCCCATTGTTGCGCGCGCGGTGTGGCGCCGACGAGCTGTCCTGTCTTCAAATCTTGAAGGTTGTTGTTGGAGATTGTGGCAATGGCGAAGACGATCGCAGTTGCAAACAATGCATAAGCAACAAGCGCGCTCTTTGCTTCGGCCGCCGGCTGAGCAACAGCGATCAAGAGTGTCGCGCAAATAATGATCGCCAGGATTCCTACGCCAGAGATCGGGCTGTTGGACGCGCCGATGAGGCCCGCCATGTACCCCGTAATCGCAGCTACCACGAAGCCGCCAATGAAGATAAACGGCAGCATAGCTACGATCAGTTGCCATGTTTCGGTTACAAGCGGAGTTGTGCCGAGAAATATCTTCAAGAGGTAAGCAATGACGACAAGGCATACGATCGCGAGGAGAACGATCCAGGCGGGCGAAAGGTCAACGTCTCGCGTGTCTGTTGCATCCTTCGCGGCGCGTGACGCCGACATGGTCGAAATGACGCCGCGCACGACCGGTCCTGCGAGTTTTGTCAGCGTCCAAATTGCCGCCACGCCAATGGTGCCAGCGCCGATGAAGCGCACATGCATGGTCCATTGGCTCAGGGCGTGCTCGGACATGGACATCGTCGGCGCGGGCGAAAGCGCCGTGAGGACGGGGACCGCGCCTGCCCAGGCGATAAGCAGGCCCACCAGCATTGCCACGCCAACCGACAATCCGACAAGGTAACCGACGCCGAGAAGGGCCAGCGAGAACGACATGTCATAACCGCTGACGCCCTTCCCGAACGGGAAGTACTTGGTCCAGTCTCCCGCGGCCACGCGCGTTGCGACCAGGATCGCCATGCCGGCCGATGCGACCGAACCGTAGACAACGGCGAGCAAACCTTCACGCGATTCAGCCGAACCTTCTCGCGCTTGTGTGCCGACTTCGAGCACTTCGGCGGCGGCGACTCCTTCGGGATAGGGCAGGTCGGAGGTCGTCACCATGGCGCGCCGCAGCGGGATAGTGAAGAGCACACCCAACACGCCGCCCGAAGCGCAGATCCAGAACGAGGTCCAGAACGGAAATTCTGTCCACCAGCCGACGATCACGAGACCCGGCAACACGAAGATGATTGCCGACAGCGTGCCGGCCGCGGAGGCGACGGTCTGCACTATATTGTTTTCAAGGATCGAGGCATCCTTGAACGCCGACAGGATCGCCATCGAGATAACTGCCGCCGGTATGGAGGTAGCGAAGGTCAATCCCACCTTAAGGCCCAAATAGACATTGGCGGCCGTGAACACGAGCGTGATCAGGATGCCGAGAATGATCCCCCTAACGGTGAGTTCGGTGACGCGTTTGGTAGTAGTGCTCACAAGTCCCCCATATGTGGATCCGGCGGGCAGAGAGTGCCACGCGCAGCGAGAATGAAAAGCGCTTTGTCTTCAAAAACTTGGCATCAATCTGTGACTGCACACATGTTGTTTCATAAAAGTACTTTATATTATGAAGTACTTGTGATAGATAAGTATCGCCCATCTCTGAAGGGGATTGCACCATGATCATAGAAACCAACATCACGAGCCCACCCGCCGCAACGAGGCGTCATCTGGTTGTGGGTCTTGCGCTTTGGGCGCTTTTTTCCGTGTACGTCGTCAAGCGGCTCAGGGGATTGATCGCGACCCGCGCCGTTATGCTAGTCGTCATGTTCTGCGTGTCGGTAACGGCGCAGCTTCTCTATCCCAATCCCTTCATGCCATGGGTAGTGCGGCGGATGCGTCTCATCAAAGTGGGCGCGTCGGAAGCTGTGTACGGCGTGGTCGCGGCGGTGCTGTAGCTGACGGGCGCGAGGCGCTATCCGCTGGCCGACACAAGCAGCTGGCGATTGATCGCCGGCAGGGCCTGATTTTTCAGAAACGAGGGAGACAACCACGATGAGCAATCCCAACACTGTCCATGAAGACATCAGCTACATGCGCCGACTCGTCGAGCAGGGCCGCAGCGGGACGATCCTGGGCGGCGCCTTCCTTGCCGCGGCAGGAATCGTCTTCGGCATCACGTGCTTCGTTCAAACGGCAGCACAGCAGGGTTTGCTGGCAATCTCGGACCGGGAGATGTACTGGCTCTGGGGCGGCGTTTCCACCGTGTACCTCGTCGTTGTCTGGCCTGTTGTCTACTTCCGTGTTCGCAGTCAAGGGCGCGCAGGCAGCAATGCATCGAATGCCGTATTCGGCATCGCCTGGATTGCCAACGCGGTGGGCGTTCTGATGGCCTACGGCACTACCCTGGTGGTGACCTCAGCCACCAAGACGCCGATCGTCCTGACCTCCTTCGTACCGATGATCTTCACCTTCTACGGCATCGCATGGGGACTGAGCGGCCTGATGGCCCGTCGTCATTGGATGTACGCCCCGGCAGTCGCCTCATTCGTGATGGCGTTCGTCATGGCTGTGCTGACAGCCACTCCATACCAGGTCCCGGTGATGGGCGCGGCACTCATCGTCCTGCTGACGCTGCCCGGATTCAAGCTGATGTCCGAGGAGCCGAAGTGACAGACGAATTCGAT
>JAGWVX010000214.1 GCA_018970685.1 Alphaproteobacteria bacterium
GGCCGTCAAGGGTGGCCGCAGGCCATCGCAAAGCGACTGGCCCTTGATGGGCGCGAGCACAGCGGCAGACTCATCTGGTAGGGATGCGGTTGTTCTGGGGTCGGTATTGGCAACGGAGATAAAACCGAGGAGGAGCACGCCATCGCGTGCATGGCTTGCGCACTACGCGTTCTATCCGTCCGGTCCGTGATGGCTCAACTACGATTGGGTCATTGGCACCGGCGGCGAAGCCCACGCCGTGGTACGCCGCCGATGGTGTCCTTTTGACGTGACACCAAAGAGTTGGGCGCAAGCCCTTGCGCGGGATCAGGAACCGTCTACCTGCACGGTAATGATGCAGCGTTCTTCCTTTTTCGTCTTTGCTGCCGTGTTTTGACAGGCAACGATTTTGTCCTGGTTGGCGCTGACCAAATTGGCATCGGCGACGAGCTGCTCCCAGCCCGCCGGATTGCCGGATTTCATCAAAGCGATTCCGGCATCCCACTGGTCCGCTTCCATGATGGCGGCGGCGATTTCGCTATTCACACCAAACGGCATGGCGCGGATCATGAAGGGGAACGCCGCAAACCCGATCACGAAGGCGATGGCACCCACGATCATCAGCCAATTTCGCTGATCCTGTTTGCCGCGTAGCGTGCCGATCATGTTGGCGAGATTGTTCCGCTCGCGGTCGGCGTCTTGGGTTGCGCGGTCGAACTTCTGCACCGCCTCACGAATGAGCGCGCTGCCAGCGCTTGCAATGGATTGCCCCTGCTGTTCCGGCGTCATACGCAAGGAGGGATATTTCTGGAGGGTTTCGAGTTGGGCGCCGATGTCGTCCAGGCCCTTGCCGATTACGGCGAGGTCCTGGGCATAGTCGGGCGGGCGATTGTCCCGGAGGACGGCCGGCAGGGTTTCCACCGCTTTGCGCAGCACCGATACCTCGGCCCGCAAGTCCTCAAACGCTTGGGCCGGATCGGCGGCTTTATGCTGTTCGGGATTTTTCATGCTGCCTCCATCCCTTGCTAGCGCGACAAGCCTCGCCCACGCCCCAGAGCGTGACCGATCGCCTGTTCGAGGGTGCGTGCCCGTATCATTTTATCGAGCGTTGAGCCGGCTCCGATGCCGAGGTCTTTGGAGCGGGAACGCATCAAGGATTCAAGTTGGGGATCACGCTTGAGTTCGCGGGCAACGGATGACATACGGGATTCGAGCTTGCCGCGTGCCTTGTCAAAGGCATAGCCGCTGTCAAGCCGCTCATACTGCGCCTCAAGCCTCTTCCATTCCTTCACCAGCCGCTCGGCTTTCAGCGTCGGGTCGCGGCGTACCTTTTCCTCGTGGCGGATGGCCCCGGCAAGTTCTGCGGCACGCTCGGGACCGGCAAGCTGCTTCATGGCGCGGAAGGTCGAGGGCTCATAGCGCATGGCGGTGCGCAAATCGCGGGTGGCGTTGGGGCGCACCGTGTCAAGCGTCAAACTCGCGTCTTTCAGCGCGCGCTTCTGATATTCGAGGATGGGAAGCTCTTGCAGCCGCATCCGCTCGGCGTCGGTCCATGCCCGCGCATAACGCTCCGCCGCTTGTTCCAAGGCGAGTGCTGGCTCCGGCATGGCGAGGCCTTTCCGCTCCGGCGTTGCGCGCCAGCTTTGCAATTCCGTGTGCGCCATGTCGGGCGATGGCCGCGCCACATTCAGCTTCAGGCCGTCGAACATGCTGCGTTTCGGCGCTTCCGGCTGCCGGTCCAAACCCTGCTCGCGCGCCAGCCGTTCGCGCATCGCACCGGGTACGATGATCGCGTTTTCGATGCCGCGCCGCTGCGCATAGTCGAGCGTGGTTTCCTTGAGGCCGGCACGAGAGAGGCGCGCGGACAGTGCCGCCACGTCCTTGAACTCCTCGCGCCCGGCGTACAGCGTCACGCAATCCCGGTGGCGCGTCATGCCCACGTACGTCAAATGCCGGTCCATCGAGCCGGAGGCCAGCACAAACGTCCGGTCTACCGTCGCGCCCTGCGCCTTGTGGATCGTGGTGGCGTAGCCATGATCCACCGCCGCGTAATCCGCCATCGACACGGACACCACGCGCCCCGGCCCGCGTGCGGCATCGAGACGGATTTCCAGGCGTCCGGGATCGGCCTGCTCCACCGTACCCAGCATCCCGTTCTTCACATGGAGGTCGCGGTTGTTCTCCTTGAACAACAGCCGGTCGCCCGCCGCGAAGGCGCGTTCGCCCTCGGCGGTCTGGTATGCCCGTTCGTTCTGCAATTCGCCGCGTTCCTGGCGAGCGGCGCGGATCATGTCGTTCAATTCCCGCACGTCTACTTTGCGGTGCGCCAGCACCAGCCGGGAACTGTCCGGCCGGGCATCCCGATCTGCGATTACGTCGTTGACGATGGCGCGCCGCGCGGCGGCAATGTCATCTTCGAACCGGATAGCGCCGTGCTCGGCGTAAGCCGTCAGACCCTCATGGGTGTGCTGGCGGCCAAAGGCCATCGAGGCGTCGCGCTGCCAGTCCTCGCGCTGGCGGCGGATTTGCCCAAGCTCGGCCACCCCGGCCCGTTCGGCCACTGCCCGGAACGCCGCCCCTGGCCCAATGGGCTGCAACTGCTCGGGATCGCCCACCAGAACGATTTTGGCCCCCGCCCGGTCGGCATGCTGGAGGACACGGGACAACTGCCGGGACCCCACCATCCCGGCCTCGTCCACCACGAACACGTCCCTGGACGTCAGCCGGTCGTAACCCCGCTCCCAGCCCCGTTCCCAGCTGGCCAGCGTGCGCGAGGTAATGCCGGAGGATTCCTCCAAACCTTCTGCTGCCTTGCCCGCCAGGGCCGCACCATGGACGGTGTAGCCTTCCGCCTCCCAGGCTTCCCGCGCCGCCGCCAGCATGGTGCTCTTGCCAGCCCACGCCAGCCCCACCACAGCGCTGATGCGCTCAGGCCCCGCGACATGGCGGATGGCATTGCGCTGTTCCTCGGCCAGGAAGGCGCGCGCCCCGATAGCCCGTTCCACCGTCCGTTGGACGACCTTGAAGCTGTGCATCTCCGCCATCCGGTCGACGCTGTCGGCCATGTCGTGTTCCACCGTAATCATCTCGCGGGTGGAGTATTTGGCCTGTTCCACAGTCCGTCCGGCGGCGTCCTTCACCGCCGGGCAGATCTCCACCAGCGCGGGCGACGCCATCGCTTTGGCAAACGCCGCCTGGAAGTCGTCGGGGTTCTCGATATAGCGGTGCAGGACCATCGCCACGTCGGTGCGGTCGAACACGGATTTTTCGTTGGTGATGAGCGCCAATGCCTGTTCCGGCTTTTCCCGGATCAGCTTGGCGTTATGACGGGCGCTGTCCGCATCCTGGCGGTGGCGGTCCACCGCTTTGCCCCGCCGCTCCATCTGCGAGGCATGGACCCCGATATGCTGGGTCGGCTCGATCTCCAGCCCGCAATCGCGGTGCGAGCGGTGGTCGATCCGGATATCATGGCCGGCGATTGCCAAATGCCGGTTGGTCCGCTGCTCCCAATCCACCCGAATGTCCCGCAACTGATCGTGCGAGGTGGGCAGGCCGAGCGCGAGGAGTTTCTTGTTCTCCAATTCCAGGTCGGACTTTGCGCCAAGGCCGGATGCTTCCACCTTACGGGTGGTCAGCATGATGTGTGCGTGATGGTTGCGAACGTCCGTCGCGCCGTGTGGGCTGTGGATGGCAAAATCCACTGCCACGCCGTAGCGATCCGCAAGGCCCTGCGCGAACTCCCGCGTCAGCTCCAACCGCTGTTCCGCCGTCAGTTCGTGGGGCAGCGCAACCTCGATCTCGCGCGCCACGCGGGCGTCTTTGCGCTTCTCCGCCGCCTCGGCCATGTTCCACAAGGTCGAACGGTCCAAAGCCCAATCGGCATTGGAATCTTTGGGAACAACGATCTCGACATGCTCGATCCTTCACCACGCCGACTTTCGGCCATTGTCCATCTTCAGCCGGGAGCCGATACACTCAGCATTGCACGTGTGCCGCTTTCTGAGGCCCCGCAATACATCGAGCGGCTCTATTACCGGCCTTATCTTGGCCGCGGTTTGCCGCGCGAGCGGTTTTACGTTCATTTCCTCAATGCGCTGCGCACAGCCCCGCTTTATGTCATGCAGCGTCCCAATGATCTATCCCGCGTCCACGATGTAGCGACATTTGTCGAGGAATTTGCGGTTCGCCTCTCGCGATCATCCCCACGCTTCCGAGGTGCCGCCGCAAGCGATATAAATGCTTGACCGACAGACTGCCCGATCGAGGATGAAGGCCGCAATGAACTCGCCGTCCGGTACTTTTTCATTCGACCTGTTCGTACCCCGTTATCGGCCGATGACCTGCGGCGATTGGCAGTTGCGCATTTCGGGCATGAGCATCGTGCCGGGCTACTGGTCTGGGCCGGTCCTGGTGCAAGGCATGGCGGCTTTGTTGCGCAATAGTACAACCTGGATGTCGATGACGCCATTTGAACTCGAAAGCCAGGTAATTTGTGATCCTCGCCGTTCGGCTCGTCCCTTCGGACAGGAAAGATGCGCCGTTCGGCGCAGACGGTGCGGCGCCGTTCGGCGCCTTGAAGGTGGTGCGGGCGGAGGGACTTGAACCCCCATGCCTTGCGGCGTTCGGACCTAAACCGAGTGCGTCTACCTGTTCCGCCACGCCCGCATGCGCGTGGGTATATAGCGGGGGGCTAACCCCGCCAAGGACTAGAGGAGCGGTGCGCCTCCGGCGCGCGTTGGTTTTTGTGCTCGTTCTTTCGGGCGGCCTTCCGTGCCCCTTTGGGTCGCATGACGTTGATCGCAGCGGCATCCAGACGGTCCTTGATGTGGGCGGCATAGAACTGCTCGATCATCTGAACGCTGGTGCGGCAGTTGTTGGCGATCTGGTGAATATTCGCGCCCTCCATCAAGCGCATGGAGATGTAGGTGTGGCGCAGGCTGTAGGCGGTGCGGCGCTGGCCGTCACGGTCGAACTTGAGATTTTCTTCTTCGAGAATCTTATTGAACAAGGCGCGGTTGTAATCGGCAAACACTTTCATGGTCGACATGAGGCGTGTGATTTCGTCGGCCGCCTTGCCTTCATCCTTCAACTTCTGTTCGCGGCGCTGGCGTAAATCCACGAAAGGATGGACGGCGCCCGGCATACTCTTGCAGTAGCCCACGCCAGTCTTGCCGCGCACGTCGATCACCAAAATGGTGTCCTTGGTGGCGTAGTCATCCTCCACATGCACGTCCCGAAATTCCAAATTCCACGCTTCATCGGGGCGCAGGCCGGTGTTCGCCATGATGAGCACGAAATCGTGCAAATCCTCGTAGCGACTTTTCCAGCCTCGCCGCTTACCCTTGGCGATGCGCCGGCGCGTGGCTTGGTAGAGTTGCTTGTATTCGTCGTGGGAGAACCAGGCCCGCCGGCCGCGCTTGCCCTGGCTCATATAGGGGGTGGAGAGGCTGGGAACATAGGGTATCCAGCCCAAGCCTTCGGCGTGTTTGAGGACTTGGCGGATA
>JAGWVX010000215.1 GCA_018970685.1 Alphaproteobacteria bacterium
TGGTGGAGCTTCATCGCGCCGTTTCTGGCGCGCGATTACAACGTCGCCGCCATGGATTTATCGGGCATGGGCGACAGCGACTGGCGCCGCGGCGGCTACGCGATGGAGCAGTTCGCCCGCGAGGAACTGGCGGTGTGCGAGCATGCCTGCATGTTCGCGTCGCCGGAGCCACCGATCATCGTGGCACACAGTTTTGGCGGTTTCGTAACACTGCTCACCGGCGCGCTCTATGGCGATCGGTTATCGGGCACGGTGATCGTCGATTCGCCGGTCAACCCACCGGGGCGATCTGGCGGCAGGCCACCGCTTTCGAACCGGCCGCACAAGAACTATCCCACGCTGGCGGCGGCGCTCGCGCGCTTCCGCCTGTTGCCGCCGCAAACCTGCAGCAATCTTTTTCTGCTTGACTGGGTGGCGCGACATTCGCTGAAGGAAACGGAAAGAGGCTTCTCCTGGAAATTCGATCCCGCGATTTGGCGCGACTTTTCCATTGGGGACACGGCGGCGCGGCTAAAGGCCACCAAATGTCGGATCGCCATCTTCCGAGGCGAACATTCCATCCTGCTGCCACCTCAGATCGGGGAGTACATGTTCAACCTCTTGGGGCGCGCCGCGCCGGTGGTCGAAATCCCACAGGCGCAGCATCACATCATGCTCGATCAGCCTTTGGCCTTCGTGGCGGCGTTGCGCGCGCTGTTGGCGGATTGGGAACATTCGCTGCCGCGACGGCGGGTCTGAACCGCCCGCGATCATCAAGAAGAGCCGCAGTTTCGGCGTAAAAAATGGGCAAATGCCGGGGCGCAAGGCGAGATATTGCGCAGCCTTGCGCATGGCCCAACGTAAGGGAAGCGGCCCTCAATGCCGCAGCCGTGAAGATTGCGCGGAAAGGCTGTTTGCTATATTCCCGCCGCGTAATTCGGAGGGTAGACATGGCCTCTCACGGAGACGCTGGCGAGCAGACCGGCACAATGGATATCAGCGAACATCAGCGGACTTGGAAGCTGTTCATCAGCACCATAAAATTCTCTTTGTCCGGCATCGGCTTGATCATGTTGTTTCTGTTGATCTTCCGCACTCACGGCTGATCCCCACCCCACAGAAGAACCGGAAACGCGCATGAACCTCGCTATTCTCCAAGAGCGGCGTGCAAGCGAAACGTGCGCCGCAGCGTTTGTCGCTTCCGGAATCCTGCTGAAGCAATTTGACTGAATCTCTGCCAACCATCGCCCGGATGGTGACTTGTCGTTCAACCCAACCACACGCGTGAAACCATGCCTCAGACCATTGGAATTCCCAAAGAGACTTTTGCTGGCGAGAAGCGGGTAGCCACCGTACCGGAGGTTGTGTCGAAGCTGATCAAGCTTGGCTTTGCCGTTATCGTCGAAAGCGGCGCCGGCAACTATGCCAGTTTCTTCGACGATGCCTATGCCGAGGCCGGTGCGAGGATCGCTCCCGACGCCACGGTGCTGTGGTCGTCGTCGGATATCGTCTTCAAGGTGCGCGCTCCCGAGATGAGCGAAGTCGCGCTGATGAAGACCGGTCAGACTCTGATCAGCTTCATATGGCCGGCCGAGAATCCCGATCTGATGAAGGCGCTGGCCGCCAAGAAGGTCACGGTCTTGGCCATGGACTGCGTGCCGCGCCTGTTGTCGCGCGCGCAAAAGATGGATGCGCTGACCTCGATGGCGGGCATCGGCGGGTATCGCGCGGTGATCGAAGCGGCCAACGCGTTCGGCCGCTACTTCAACGGCCAGATCACGGCCGCCGGCAAGATTGCGCCGGCCAAGGTGTTCATCGCCGGCGCCGGCGTGGCGGGTCTCGCCGCGGTCGGAACCGCAGCCGGCCTCGGCGCCATCGTCCGCGCCAACGATACGCGCGCCGAAGTCGCCGATCAGGTCAAATCGCTGGGCGGCGAGTTCGTCAAGGTCGACTACGAGGAAGAAGGCTCGGGCGGCGGTGGTTACGCCAAGGTGATGAGCGAAGGCTTCCAGAAGGCCCAGCGCGAGATGTACGCGAAACAGGCCAAAGACGTCGACATCATCATCACGACGGCCCTCATTCCGGGTAAGCCTGCCCCGCGCCTCATCACGGCCGAAATGGTCGCCTCGATGAAGCCCGGCAGCGTTGTCGTCGACATGGCGGCCGAACGCGGCGGCAACTGCGAATTGACGGAGCCCGACAAGGCCGTCGCAAAGCACGGCGTCACCATCATCGGCTATACCGATCTGGCCTCGCGCCTGGCCAAGCAGTCTTCGACGCTCTACGCCACGAACCAGCTGCGCCTCACCGAAGAGCTGTGCAAGGCCAAGGACGGCCAGATCGTCGTCAACATGGAAGACGATGCGATCCGCGGCTTCACCGTGATCAAGGACGGCGAGATCACCTGGCCGCCACCGCCGCTCAAACTTCCGGCACCCCCCGCACCCAAGGCTGCAGCTCCTGCGCCCAAGGCGGAAGAAAAGAAAAAGGGCTTCGGCGTCGGCACGGCGATCACATTCTTGGTCGGTGCCGGACTCTTCGCGCTGATCGGCGCCTATGCCCCTGCCGCGTTCCTGGGCCACTTCACGGTGTTCGTGTTGGCCATCTTCGTGGGCTACATGGTGGTGTGGAACGTCACCCCGGCCCTGCACACGCCGCTGATGAGCGTGACGAACGCCATCTCCTCGATCATCACCATCGGCGCGCTGCTTCAAGTGGCCCCACCTTTCGTGCCTGGAAGGCCCGACGATCTGATCCGGTGGATCGCGGTCGTGGGCATCGCGCTCACCTCGATCAACATGTTCGGCGGCTTCGCGGTGACGCGTCGCATGCTCTTGATGTTCCACAAATAAGGAGACCGCCGAAATGTCCGTTAGCCTCGTCACGGTCTCCTATCTCGGAGCCACGATCCTCTTCATCCTGTCGCTCGGCGGGCTTTCCAATCCTGAAACCGCCAAGCGCGGCAATTGGTACGGTGTCATCGGCATGGCGATTGCCGTTGGCGCCACCATCTTCGGTCTGCGCGTCTTCGGGCTTGGCGAAGCGCCCATCGTAACGCCTAGCGGTTACGGCTATGTCGCGGCTGCGATGGCAGTCGGCGCCACCGTCGGACTTATCCTTGCCTACAAAGTCCGCATGACGCAGATGCCCGAGCTGGTCGCGATCATGCATTCGCTGGTTGGCCTGGCCGCCTGCACCATCGGCTATGCGAGCTATATCGACACCTCGATCAAGTTCACCGGCGCCGAACACGTCATCCACGAGATGGAGATTTATGTCGGTGTCTTGATCGGCGCGATCACCTTCACCGGTTCGGTCATTGCTTTCGGAAAGCTGTCGGGCAAGATCGGCGGCAAGCCAATGCTCTTGCCCTTGCGCCACTGGATCAATCTCTTGGGCCTCTTGGTGGTGATTTGGTTCGGCTATCAGTTCGTCCAGGCCGCCGAGATCTCCAACCAGAACGCGGCCATTGCGACAGGCTGGGTGCCGCTGATCGTGATGACGATCATCGCGCTCCTCTTCGGCATCCACATGGTGATGGCGATCGGCGGCGCCGACATGCCGGTCGTGATCTCGATGCTGAACAGCTATTCGGGATGGGCGGCGGCGGCCACCGGCTTCATGCTGTCGAACGATCTCTTGATCGTAGTGGGTGCTCTTGTGGGTTCCTCGGGCGCGATTCTTTCCTACATCATGTGCCGCGGCATGAACCGCAACTTCATCTCGGTGATCGCCGGCGGTTTCGGCACCGGCGAGGGCATGGCGGCCAAGAAGGCCGACGGTGGCCCGCAGGGCGAGGTCAATCCGATCAGCGCGGCAGAGACGGCCGAATTGCTCAAGGAAGCCAAGAACGTCATTATCGTGCCGGGCTACGGCATGGCGGTGGCCCAGGCACAGCACTCGGTGTACGAGATCACCAAGGCGCTGCGCGAGAAGGGCGTCAACGTGCGCTTCGGCATCCACCCGGTGGCGGGACGCATGCCCGGCCACATGAATGTGCTCCTGGCCGAAGCCAAGGTCCCGTACGACATCGTGCTCGAGATGGACGAGCTCAACGACGATTTCCCGGACACCGACGTCGCCATGGTCATCGGTGCCAACGACATCGTGAACCCCGCGGCGCAGGAGGATCCCACCAGCCCGATTGCCGGCATGCCGGTGCTCGAGGTGTGGAAGGCCAAGACCTCCATCGTCATGAAGCGTTCGATGGCGTCGGGTTATGCCGGCATCGACAATCCGCTGTTCTACAAGGAGAACAACCGGATGCTGTTCGGCGACGCCAAGAAGATGCTCGACGAGGTGCTCGCCGCGCTGAGGGCTTGAATATTAAGCCAGTTGAATGAAAACCCCGACGGCATGAAGATATCGGCAGGGTCTTCGTTTTGAGGACGATATGACGACCTTCCTGCGCGCTCTGATTGGCGTGACTGCGGCTGCTGGCGTCGTCGTTGGGTTACTGTTGGGCGCGCAGAGTTCGCTCGACGCTCTGCCGAGTGGCGCGCTCCCAGCCAGTGAGTTTGTGTATCTCGGCCTCCTCGGCGTCGCAGTTGCCGTCGTCGTTGTCAGCCTTCTGGTTGGCGGTGGAAGGGTGTCGTCCTTCGTGCTGGCCGTAAGCTTTGTCGCTGTTGGCGCCGCGCTGAGCGGGCTCGCGCACGATTTCACAGGGAAAATTGCAGATACCGTCTTTTGGACCTCAGGTTGCTCGTTTGGCATCGCGATCGGATTGTTTCTCGCGCACAGGATGCTCCGGCGCGCGGAATAAACGGGCAGCAAATAAAGGCTGGGCGGGACTGGGCGACACTTTTGAATGAGGCAAAAATAATTCTAATACGCGGGCTCATTTGCCGTACCCGAGCGGCAAAAAAGCCTCTATCTGCCGTCCACTCGATGTTGTCACTTCTCTATAGCCCGACCTCGCGCGAGAGGCGGGAAAGCGATGGGGAGACGATCATGCGCGCAATTCTATTCGCCAGCGCTGCGTTTGCGGTTGTGTTGTGGCCGTCGGCGGTCACCGCCGGCACCTTCGGAGACGCTGCAAATCACAGCACGACGACTACCCAGACAACGACCACCAAGACGCAATCCGGCGATACCACCACGACGACCACCACCACGCATACCGAGACGACGTCACATGGCGGTAGTTGGGGCTTCGGGACGGGCGACGGTCACAGCCTGTTCGGCCCGTCGTCGCGCGGCGGTGGCTTCAGTTATGAAAGTCTCGGCGGTGACTGGAAGATCGGTGAAGCCAAAGGCAACAAGTTGTGTGATCTGTCGCTTGAACCGAAGAAATTCATCTCCAATTACGGAGCCCGGACCGGTGTCGGTTGCCCGGAAGGTCTGTTCGGCGTTTCGAGTTGGATGCTGGCGGGCGACGAAATCCGCTTGCTGTCGCCAGGTGGTTCCGTGCTCGCGACGCTGCATCCAGCCGGTGCCGGGCGTTGGAATGGGCATACTGCGGCAGGTCTCGAGATC
>JAGWVX010000216.1 GCA_018970685.1 Alphaproteobacteria bacterium
CGCGAAGTCGGCCTCTCCGCCGGAGAGCCGCCGGCCTCGAAAGGCTACACGCCGACCGTGTTCGCGGAATTGCCGCGTCTATTGGAACGAGCCGGTCCCGCCTGCCAGGGATCGAAGGGATCGATCACCGGGCTGTTTACGGTTCTGGTGGAAGGCGACGACCATAACGAACCGATTTCCGATGCGGTGCGCGGCATTCTAGACGGTCATATCGTACTTGACCGTGCCATTGCGGAACGTGGAAGGTTTCCGGCCGTCAATATTCTTAAATCTGTGAGCCGCGCCATGCCTGCCTGCAACAGCGATGAGGAACAGAATATCGTGATGCAAGCGCGCAAGCCGATCGCCGTTTACGAAGACATGGCGGAACTGGTCCGGCTGGGCGCCTACAAGGCGGGTACCAATGCCGAAGTGGACGCCGCCGTCAGGATGCACGGCCAATTCGAAGATTTTCTGAGCCAGAAAAAAGATGAACAGGCCACGTTAACCGAAGGGTATGACGCGTTAGGCAAAATAGTCGGTGGCGGGTTGGGGAAGGGTAAGGTGTCATGAAGAAACAAGACACGTTGATCCGGTTGCGCAAGTTCCGCGTCGACGATCTCAAACGCCAGATGGCGACACTCGACGGCATGAAAGCCGACGTCGAGAAGAAAGTGGCGGATCTGGAAGACAGCGTGGCGCGCGAACGTCAGCGCGCCGGCGAAACCGACATCGGCCGGCTGGCCTTTCCGTCCTTCCTGCGTTCGATCGAGGAGCGCCGCGAAAATCTCCGCGCCACGCTCAAGAATATCGAGCGTGAGCGCATGCAGTGCCAGAACGATCTGGCCGGCGCGTTCCAGGAATTGAAAAGTCTTGAGTTTGCCGCCGAGCAACAGGCAAAGCGGCTTGCCGAGATCGAAGCCCGCCGGGCCCAGTCGCGGCTCGACGAAATGGCGCTGGTGCGGCATTTGAGAAAACACGCCTTGCGAGGCGCATAGGGAAACGCGAACGGCCGCCGTTACGCACCCTTCTGTTGCCCCCGCGCAGCTTCCTATTCGCTATTTGCGTGGAAAATCCTAGAATCCTCCGGCTGCTTCGCAGGGGGGCGCTTGTGTCGATATCCGAATTTCTGTCGCCGCTGATCGGCCGGCTGGTGTTGACGTGGTTCTTTCTCAGCCAAGTGGCGCATTACGGCGGCGACTGGAGCGGAACCGTGTCGCTGATGACATTCAGCGGCGTGCCGGCCGCCGCTTTCGTGCTGCTGGTGGCTCTGATGCTGCTGATTCTCGGCAGCCTGTCGCTGCTGTTCGGCTTTCACACCCGCCACGGCGCCGTGCTGCTGTTCGGCGTGACGATCGTCGCTACCGTGCTGATGCACAATTTCTGGCAGATCAACGACAACGTATCGGCGCGCGCGGCCGACTTTCAGCTCTTCGCATGCAATGTGGCGATTGCCGGCGGCCTGTTGCTGCTGGTGGGAATGGGACCTGGGCCGATCGCCCTCGACAACCGGCTGACCGGCAAGCGTAAGAAATAAAAGCTGCCCCCGGCGGAAAGCGCGCGCTCCGCCGGGGGCAGCCCTATTTGCCGGTATGGCGACGGCTTAGCGGAAGACCGCCGAGCGAATGACGTGCACGACCACAATCAGCACCGCAAAAATGACGGCATAGGCGATTAGCGTCAGCATCTGCAGACCGAGAAAGTCGTGCCAGACGGTATTCGCGTAAGCCACGGCCGGGTGCCCGCCCATCGTGACCGCGCGCGCGAAAATCAAGACCGCAAAACCGACCAAGGCCAGCACCGTTGCCGAAACGATCGCGTTCAGACCTTGAATGGCGAAGCCTGCTGCCAATACGCAAACCGCAATCAGCGCCAGCGTGATCCAATCCGCCGACGTCAGAATGGCGTGAATCGTGTTCCAGATATCCATCAATGCAGACATATTATTTTACCCCCTTTGTACGCGTGTTCTCCACCCTTGGCCGCGCGATTCTACACGCCCGCAGCGCGTGGCCATGCAACAAGCCCGTTAATGCATCATACACCAATAACGCTCTGCTGAGAATTCGAGCAGAACGCCGGGAAGGTCTGGATTTTGTTGGTTAACGCAGCGATTGCGCGATCTGCGGTCTGCCTAATTGCGCGCCAAGACGACCAGCCAAGGCGACAATCGCGGCGACAGCCGGACTTTGTGGATAGAGTGCGCAGAGCATCGTCTGCCGCCGGATCGCTTCGATGACGCGGGCGTCGTTCGGGACGAAACCAAGGTAGGCCGGCGCGGCATTGAGAAAGACTTGTGCCGAGCGCAACAGCGCGTCGGCGGTGCGTCTGGCATCGCTTGCGCCGGACGCCATGTTGACGACGATCGCCGGTGTCCGACCGCCAGTGCGTTTCAACATCAATTTCAAAAAGACGTAAGCGTCGGTGAGCGACGAGGGGTCGGGCGTCGCGAGCACCAGCATGTCGTCGGCGTGGGCGGCCAGCGTCATCACCGCGCCGCTGACGCCCGCGCCGAGGTCGATCAGGACACGGTCGTAGCCGGAGGCGCGTTTGAGCAGCGCGGCGAGATTCTCGGCGATCGTCGTGTCCGCGTCGACCAGCGAACCCACGCCTGCGGGCGCGGCGAGAAGATCGAAACCGCGGCGCGGCGGCGTTTCCACGCGCACGACGGCGTCCTTCAACAGGCCGAGCGTGCCGGAGAGCAGCGCCGGAAGATCGCCGCCATGCGCCAGGCCGAGCTGCACGGCGGTGTTGGAAAGCCCGAGATCGGCGTCGCAGACGAGCACGCGCTCGCCGACATCGGCAAAGGCCTGCGCCAGCGACAGGGCGAGGAAGGTCTTGCCGGTACCGCCTTTGCCGGAGCCGACGGCGGTGAGACGCGGTCCCATGGATTTCAGCGTCATTGGGCGCTCTCCTGTTCGCTTGCGGCCAGCAGACGCGAGAGCGACAGCGGCGTGAGCGTTTCGAGGCCGCCCGCCACGAAAGGTGAGCGCGTGATGTGGGCAAGGCTTGCGCCGGGCGTCAGCGCCGCGGCGGCGAGCGCACCGGCGCGGCGCGCCAGATCGCAAGCGGTGACGATCAGACGCTTGGCGCCGATATTGGCGAGCGCCGCGGCGATCTCTGCGGTTTCTTCGGCGTCGGCGAGCGCCGACACCACGCCGAGCGTATCGACCAGCTCGATCTTGGCGAGTGCCGCGAAGACGGCGGCCAGCTTAGGCTGGCGCGGATCGAAGCCGGCGGTGTCGATGATGGCAAGCACGCGATCCTCGACCGCGTCGCCGACCAAGTTCGCCAGCACGAAAGCGGAATCGGCGGTCTCGACGCGCGCGTCGAGATGTTCGGCGAATTCCTTGAGCCGCGCCACGGCGCCTGCGCCGGCCACGTCGCCGGCGATCAGCAGTGCCGTCCGGCCGGCCAGTTTGGCGTGCGCCGCGAGTTTGGCGGCAACCGCGGTCTTGCCGGCGCCGTTGGGGCCGATCAGCAGAAAGGCCTTGGCGGCGGTGAAATCGATCGGTGCGGATTTCATCCGCAAGTCGAGGGCCCGCGCCAGGGCGAGGGTCATGTCGCTCAAGTCGGTCTTGGCGCTTTCTTCCGCCAGCATATGCGCCAGGGCATCCGGCAGGCGATGACGCGCGAAAGAGGACAGCAGTTCGCCGCGGTCGAAACGCTTCCGCCCTTGTCGTTCCGCCGGCTTCTCGCGCAGGCGGCGGATCAGCGTATTGTGGAAATCGGCGTCGATGTCGGCGACCGGTTCCGCCTCGCCTTCGCGGTCTTCGCCGAAAACCGGCGCGTCGGGACGGTCGATGGCCGCGCGCACCATAACGCCGCCGCCTTTGGCCTTCTCGCTGGCGATAATGACGGCGTCCGGTCCCATCTGGGTGCGGACGTCGGCCAGTGCGGCTTTCATGTCCTTGGCGAGGAAGGTGCGCAGCTGCATGAGCGGTTACACCTGCCCCAGCGTGCGCAAACGGATCGTGGCGTGGATTTCGTTCTGCGACATGACGACGGTCTGCGAACGGAAACGTTCGATGATCGAGCGCACGAAGGGCCGGATCTGCGGGCTGGTGAGCAGCACGGGCACGTCGTTCTTCTGGGTGGCGTCGTCGAAACGGTCGCGCACGCTGGTGATGAACTGCTGCAGCTGGCTCGGCGCCATGGCGAGCTGGCGGTCTTCGCCTTGGCCGATGACGGATTCCGCGAAAGCCTGTTCCCACGCGGGCGACAGGGCGAGGATCGGCAGATAGCCGC
The DNA here is from genome assembly GCA_018970685.1 of Alphaproteobacteria bacterium. Classification (GTDB taxonomy): domain Bacteria; phylum Pseudomonadota; class Alphaproteobacteria; order Micropepsales; family Micropepsaceae; genus Rhizomicrobium. The sequence goes on from JAGWVX010000216.1 coordinate 4,228, forward strand.
CGGGCGACAGGTTGGCGTGGCACAGCTGGCGCGCCAGCCGGGCGCGCACGTGTTCGGTGATATAGAGTGCGTTCTTGGTGTGCCCGACCGCCTCGGCGATGCCTTCGAGGATGGCGGAGAGGTCGCGGATCGAAACGCGCTCGGCCAGCAGCGTCTGCAGCACGCGCTGCACGCCGGTGATCGAAATCTGCGAGGGAATTAGCTCTTCGATCAGCTTCTTGTGCTCGGCAGGCAGATCGTCGAGCAGCTTCTTGGTTTCGGCATAGGAGAGCAGCTCGGCCATGTGCGACTTCAGCACTTCGGTGAGATGCGTGGTCAGCACCGTGCCCGGATCGACGACCGTATAGCCGCGGAAGCTCGCTTCTTCGCGCATCGACGACGCCACCCATGTGGCGGGCAGGCCGAAGGCGGGCTCGGTGGTGTGTGTGCCGGGAAGATCGATCGGCAGGCCCTTGGGATCCATCACCAGCAGGTTGCCCGGATAAAGTTCGCCCCTGCCGGAATCCACCTCTTTGACGGAGATACGGTATTCGTTGGCGCCGATCTGCATGTTGTCGAGGATGCGCACCGCCGGCATGACGAAGCCCATCTCTTGGGCGAGCTGCCGGCGCAGCGCCTTGATCTGATCGGTGATGCGGTGACCTTGCACGTCGTTGATCAGCGGCAGCAAGCCGTAGCCCAGCTCGATGCGCAGCAGGTCGAGCGCCAGCGCGGTGGCGATGGGCTCTTCCTTCGGCACCGCGTCCGCTTTGGCTTTTTCCTCCTCGGCGCGGACCTTGGTTTCTTCCGCCGTCTTGCGTTTGTGGGACGCCCAGGCAAGGCCGCCGATTCCGGCCGACAGCCCGGCGAAGGCGAAGGTCGGCATGCCAGGCAGCACTGCGATGACGCCCATCACGGCGGCCGCCATGCCGAGCGCCTGCGGATAGAAAGACAATTGGCGCATCAGCGCGCGGTCGGTGGAGCCTTCGACGCCGGCCTTGGAAACCATCAGGCCGGCGGCCGTGGAAACGATCAGCGCCGGCATCTGGCTGACCAAGCCGTCGCCGACGGAGAGCAGCGTGAAGGTGTGCGTCGCGTCGGAGAAACTCATGCCGTGCTGGGCGACGGCGATGATGATGCCGCCGATGACGTTGATGCCGACGATCAGAAGGCCGGCAATGGCGTCGCCGCGCACGAATTTGGAGGCGCCGTCCATGGCGCCGAA
>JAGWVX010000217.1 GCA_018970685.1 Alphaproteobacteria bacterium
GGCTAGCCCGCACAGCAGGGGGCGCGCCAGAGCCAAAGATTGAAATCCTACTCTGCAAACGCCTTGCGCCCGCAAGATTTACGGCCTTTGCCAAGCCTGCTCGGAAACTTTCTGTCGGCGATGAGCTGAGACTTGGATTAACTATTGCAGCACAAATCGACGGACGCGGCGAAAGTGGTCAGGTTGCGTTGCGTTTTGCACTTGAAGGCGCTTCTCTGGATGCCGCCGTAGCGGCGGAGGGCGAAGTGCCCCTTCCTCCCTATATCGTCGGCAAAAGGAAAGCCGACGCGCGCGACGTTTCAGACTACCAGACGATTTTTGCCCGCACCGAAGGCTCTGTCGCCGCCCCGACGGCTGGCCTGCACTTCACGTCGGCCTTATTCGAGGCACTCGCGGCGCGTGGGGTTGGCCGGGAGAGCGTTACCCTGCATGTTGGACCAGGCACCTTCTTGCCCGTCAGCGCGGCCGACACAGCCCAGCACAAGATGCATGCAGAATGGGCGACCCTGACTGAGGGTGCGGCTGTGCGCTTGAATGCTGCAAGGGCGGCAGGTGGGCGGATCGTTGCCGTCGGAACGACGTCCCTCCGGACGTTGGAAAGTGCGGCTGCTCCGGACGGCACGCTCAAGCCGTTCTCAGGCGAGACGGACATTTTTATCACGCCAGGCTACCACTTCCGGACGGCTGAGGTGCTATTGACGAACTTCCACCTGCCGCGCTCGACCTTGTTCATGCTGGTGAGCGCGTTTTGTGGCATCGGAACGATGAAAGCCGCCTATGCCGAGGCGATCAAGGAGCGTTACCGCTTCTATTCCTATGGCGATGCCTGCCTGCTATTCCGTTGCCGCCAATGAGCAAATTTCGTTTTGAACTTCTGGCTCAGGACGGCGCGGCGCGGGCGGGGGTGGTCCGCACACCACGCGGTGACATCCGCACGCCGGCCTTCATGCCCGTCGGCACCGCCGGCAGCGTCAAAGCCATGCTGCCTCAAAGCGTGCGGGAGACGGGCGCGGATATCATCCTGGGCAACACTTACCATCTCATGCTGCGACCCGGCGCAGAACGCGTGGCGCGGCTAGGCGGGTTGCATAAATTCATGGGTTGGGAACGGCCGATCCTGACGGATTCGGGCGGCTTCCAGGTTATGTCCCTGGCGAAGCTGCGTAAGATTACGGATGATGGTGTGCGGTTCCAGTCGCATGTCGATGGCGCCGCCGAATTTCTCTCGCCTGAGCGAGCCATGGAGATCCAGAGGTTGCTCGGGTCTGACATCCAGATGGTGCTCGACGAGTGCCCGGCATTCGGCGCCAGCGAGGCTGAGATTGAAAAATCGCTAGCGCTGTCCATGCGCTGGGCGAGGCGTTCCAAGGCGGCGTTCGGCGAGCAACCGGGCAAGGCATGCTTTGGGATCGTCCAAGGAGGCGTTTTCCCCCGCCTGCGAGCCCGGTCGGCGGCCGATCTTCAGGAGATCGGCTTCGATGGTTACGCGGTCGGCGGGCTCGCCGTGGGCGAGGGGCAGGAGGCTATGTTCAAGACGCTGGAGGCGACGGTGCCGCACCTACCGGTTGACCGGCCGCGTTATCTGATGGGTGTCGGCAAACCGGACGACATCGTCGGGGCCGTGCTGCGCGGGATCGACATGTTCGACTGTGTGCTGCCCACCCGATCCGGGCGGAACGGGCAGGCGTTTACCTGGAGTGGCCCGCTGAACCTCCGCAATGCGCGGCACGCCGAAGACGCGTCACCGCTGGACGAGAAATGCCAATGCCCAGCTTGCCGGCAGTTCAGCCGTGCCTATTTGCATCACGCCGTGAAGGCCAACGAGATTATCGCCGCGATGCTGCTGACGTGGCACAACTTGACCTTTTACCAGGACCTGATGGCAGGACTGTGGGCGGCGATCGCGTCAGGATCGTTCGTTGCCTTCGCGAATGGTGTTCTGGCCAATTATGAGACCTGTGCGCGGGTTGGCGTAGATTGGTGCACGGGAAGCTGATTCTATGAGGTCGACGAAAGGGAGTCCTGCATGCCGCATCGTTCGATTGGCCAGGAACGGTTCGGTTTTGCGCAGCAAGCGCGCCCGCCATCGGTCCTCGATGAGATTTCCAATTTGATCGACTGGGACACGATCGCTGGCGTGCTCGATCCGCTCTACCAGGCGACTAAGGGAGAGCCCGCTTGGCCGCCGCTGGCGATGTTCAAGGCCCTTTTGTTGGCCGTGTGGTATGACCTGTCCGACATAAAGCTCGCCGAAGCGCTCGACGACCGCGCATCGTTCCGCCGCTTTTGCGGTTTCTCCGGCACCGAGACGACGCCGGAACGCACCGCCTTTGTCCGTTTTCGCAAGTTGTTGGTTGACTATGGTCTTGATCGCGATCTGTTCGATGCGGTTACCGCGCAGCTCAAGGCAAAGACGATCACGGTCAAGACCGGCACACTCGTTGACGCGACGATTATCGCGTCCGCCAGCGAAGAAGATGACGAAGGACGGTGGGTGAAGCACAAGGGTAAGCCGGCCGTCCACGGCTTCAAGGCGCATGTCGGCGCCGACGCCACAACGGCACTGGTCGAGAAGATTGCGGTGACACCAGCCAACGTGAACGACGGGCGGGCCGGACCCGAGGCGCTGCCCGACGATCCCGGCGAGGTCTTCGCCGACAGTGCCTATCGCGGACCGTATTTCGGCGGCGCTGTCCGCGCCAAAGGCGGTACGCCGCGCATCGTCCTGACCGGAATGTGGGGACGCGATGAGCAGGAAACGCTGGCCCGCCTGGAAGCCTGGAACCAACCGATCCACCGCATCCGCGGCCGGATCGAGAAAATCTTCGGTACCTGGAAACGCAGCTACGGCCTACGGCGAATGCGATGGCGAGGTCTCGCTAAAGCCGCCATTCAGGTTCACCTCACCGCCATCGCCTATAATCTCAAACGCTCTCTCAACATTCTGACGGAGCAAGCCACATAAGATCGGGGCACACGACGAACGAAAATCTTTCGCCCCTCTGACCACGCCGGAAAATCGTGCAAATTTAGGCGTCTACGCCCATCCGCACACAGGTCTCCTAGGCCGGGCATTTGATGGAGAAGATCGAGCGTGAACTGTTCAGGTTGCGGGTTCAGGGGATCGACGCAACACTCGCGCGAAGTTTAGCTGCGGGGGTTTCAAACCCCAAGGTCTCTCTCGGTCTCTGATTCAGCCGCAGCGCAATCCGATTGAGTTCTGCCTGGCTGTGCTTGGAGAGATCGGTACCCTTGGGAAAGTACTGGCGCAGCAGCCCGTTGGTGTTTTCATTGCTGCCGCGCTGCCACGGGCTTTGCGGATCACAGAAGTAGACCTTCACATTTGTCGCCACGGTGAACTGTGGATGCTTTGCCATCTCCAGTCCGCGATCCCACGTCAGCGACCGTTTGAGTGATGCGGGGAGCTTTCGGATGTGTCGGCTCAGGGCTGCCGCCACGGTGTCTGCTTCTCGGTTCGGAATCTTGATAAGCATGGCGAACCGAGATTGGCGCTCCACCAACGTCACGATCTGACTGCCGTTGGTGCCGCAGAGAAGATCGCCTTCCCAGTGTCCGGGTACCGCTCGATCCTCCGCCTCGGCCGGTCGCTGCCTGATCGTCAGGGCCTCGGCAATCCGTCCGCGCACTTGAGCTTCCGCGCGCGCCAGCTTCGATTTGCGCATGATGCGTTTGCTGCGAAGATGCCGTAGCAGCTCCTTTTTCAACACGCCGCGTGCTTGCACAAACAAACTGCGATAAATCGTTTCGTGAGACACGCGCATACCTGGCTCGTCGGGGTATCGAATCTTCAGCCACGCAGAGATTTGTTCCGGTGACCAATCCAAGCATAGTTTACTCGCTACAACCCGCCGCAGTTCAGAATTGAGGCGTAATGCACAGCGCTTCGGTCGCAGAGCTCGATCCCAGGCGCGGCGATCCGCCCGATGGGCTCGATACGCCTGGCGACCTCCGTGGCGCTTAACTTCCCGGCTGACCGTTGAGGGTGCGCGCGCCAAATCCGCCGCTATCCTTCGTATCGACTGCCCAATCGAGAGACCACGGGAAATGGCTTCTCGCTCTGCTATCGACAATGACCGTGGAGATCGCCGTCTCGCTGGGGGCGCAATACCACCGCGTGAGGCCAGCCACTGGTGGATACCCGAACGAACCCTGCCTAGCGCTCGTCCGATATCGCTTAAAGATTCCCCAGCCTTCCACCGGTCCCAGAGTTCTCGATGCTGCTGCGGCGTCAACCTCATCCGCTTATGCTGGTCCATTTGCACCACCTCCAACATAATCTTACGTTAGTTGGTGTTGCATCGACCCATTGAGACCGCCCACCAAACTGTTCACTGCGGCCGCGCTGTATCTTCCGAGCGGCTACGAAGTACGGGGGCGGAGCAAATTTAAACGGCGGACGTTCCTGCGGCGATTGGACGGAATGGTTTCGCTCGTCGATTAAATTCACCCCGCCCCGTTCTTGCGCCGTGAGATTATCCTTCCCGCCAGTCTTCGACGCTCAGGCCGCCGATGCGGGAAAATTCGCGCGTATTGTGCGTTACCATGACGAGCCCGCGCCGCAGCGCGCAGGCGGCGAGCAAGAGGTCGTAAGCGCCGATGGGAGTGCCCTGCGCGGCGAGCGTCGCGCGTAACGGCGCGGCGGCGCGGGCATCCTCGCGCTCGAACGGCAGCACGGTGATGGCGTCGAGCAACGCGCGCATTGCCGCGCCCACCTCCGGCGCAAGGTGCCGCGTCCGCGACAATCCGTATTCGACTTCCATCTCGGTGATGGCGGACGCCGCCAGATTTTTCGGCGCTTCATGCTTCAACCGCGCGGCGACGGCGCGTTCGCCGCGCACAAAATCGCTGAGCACGTTGGTGTCGAGCAGGTACTTCACGCCAAAGGATCTTCGCGCGGCGGCAGAAGCTCGTCACGATGGGATTCGAAGGACGGAAAGTCGGGTACGCCCTGCCAGTCCAGGATGGCGGGTGGCCATGCGGGACTGCCGAGGGCTTTCTTTTCCAGCCATTCGCGCACGGCTTTGCGGATCAGACCGCTGCGCGTTTCACCCAGCTTCTTTGCGGTCTTGTCCAACTCTTTGGCGGTGCGGTCGTCGAGATAGAGATTGAAGTTCATCACCGGCCCACGAATATAACCTATAACAGGTTATACTATCGTCTGCGGGTGGGAGCAGCAAGAGGCGGCGTCCCGCGAAGCTCCTGCTTCCGCCGCGTTGCGACCGCTCCTGACGAACACTCTCATGGGTTGAGTGTGACAATTTGTGCACATAGTGGTGGTTGCAATACGCGGGCCGGTTCCGTATATGTTCTTTGTGAGGTGAGGCATTACGGAGGAGGCGCACCAAGACACGGGGCCGATGGCAAGGCCTGATCTGAACGAGAAACAGCGCAG